>CAMDEB010000089.1 GCA_945893085.1 Rhodoplanes serenus
TGATGGACGTGCTGGCGGACGCCAACGATATTCTCGAAGGCCTGGGCGTGCATTTCGAGAACAGCGCCAGCGAAGCGACCGCGGCGGCGACGCTGGCGGCGTCGGTGAACTATCCGCTGCGTGGAGCTGTGACCTTCAAGTCCACCGTCGGCACCAATGTCGCCTCCGACGCGCTCGCCAATCTGGCGTCGGGCGGCGTCACCGGCGGCGCGCTGGTGATCATCGGCGAGGACTACGGCGAAGGCTCCTCGATCATGCAGGAGCGGGTGCACGCGTTCGCGATGAAGTCGCAGATGTGGCTGCTCGATCCCCGCCCCAACCTGCCCTCAATCGTGCGCGCGGTCGAGACCGGCTTTGAGCTATCGGAAGCCTCCAACACGCCGGTGATGCTGGAATTGCGCATCCGCGCCTGCCACGTCTACGGCCACTTCACCACCAAGGCCAACAAGCGGCCGGAGTTCACGCTCGCCGACGCGCTGGAAAATCCGCGCCGCGACCTGTCCCGCATCGCCATGCCGCCGATGGTCTACGTCCACGAGAAGGACAAATGGGAGCGGCGGCTGCCGGCGGCGACGAAGTACATCGAGCAAAACCATCTCAACGAGTTCTTCGATGGCGAGGCAAACGACATCGGCATCGTCGTGCAGGGCGGGCTCTACAACACCACCTTGCGCGGCCTCGAACTGCTCGGCCTCGCCGACAGCTTCGGCGATTCCAAAGTGCCGCTCTACGTGCTCAACGTCACCTACCCGCTGGTCGACGCCGAGTTCGTCCGCTTCTGCGTCGGCAAGAAGGCGATCCTGCTGGTCGAGGAGGGCCAGCCCGACTTCATCGAGCAGAACGTCAACACCATCCTGCGCCGCGCCGACATCCAGACCAGGATCCACGGCAAGGACATGCTGCCGATGGCCGGCGAATACACCGGCGGCGTGGTGCGCGAGGGCCTGCGGAAATTCATCGCCAAGACTCGCCCCGACCTGATCGCCCCTGCCCTGCCGACGCCGGACCTGGTCGCGCTCGACCAGCGCAGTGCCGGCGCGCAGGCCGCCATTGCCGACAAGGTGCACGGCCGGCCGCCGGCGTTCTGCACCGGCTGCCCGGAGCGGCCGATCTTCGCGGCGATGAAGCTGGTCGAGCGCGAGATCGGCACCCATCACGTCTCGGCCGACATCGGCTGCCATCTGTTCTCGATCTTCCCGCCGTTCAACGTCGGCGCCACCACCATGGGCTACGGCCTCGGCGCCGCCGGCGCGTCCGCGCTCAACGTCAAGGCCGGCAAGCGCGCCATCGCGATGATGGGCGACGGCGGATTCTGGCACAACGGGCTGACCAGCGGCGTCGGCAACGCGGTGTTCAACAAGAGCGACAACGTCCTGATCATCGTCGACAACGGCTATTCGGCGGCGACCGGCGGCCAGGACATCCCGTCCTCGTACAACGACAACGAATTCCGCGGCACCAAGAACTCGATCGAGAAGGCGGTGCGCGGCGTCGGCGTCGAATGGGTCCGCACCCTGACCCGCACCTACGACGTAGCCTTGATGCGCGACACCCTGCGCGAGGCGCTGACCACCAAGGTCAGCGGACCCAAGGTCATCATCGCCCAGTCGGAATGCATGCTGAACAAGCAGCGCCGCCTCCGGCCGCTGTTCCGCAAGGCCGAGCAGCGCGGCGAACGCGTCACCCGCGACCGCTTCGGCGTCGATGCCGACACCTGCACCGGCGACCACTCGTGCATCCGCCTGTCGGGTTGTCCGTCGCTGACGATCGCGCCCAATCCCGATCCGCTGCGCCGCGAGCCGGTCACCAAGGTGATCAACTCCTGCGTCGGCTGCGGATTGTGCGGCGAGGTCAGCCACGCCGCGGTCTTGTGCCCGTCGTTCTACCGCGCCACCTTGATCAGCAATCCGAACGGCTGGGACAAGTTCAAGGCGCGCATCTGCGGCGCGGTGATCGGCTTCTTCCAGCGCCGCATCGAGCGCAAGCTTCAGGCGGCCTGATCCGATGACCGCGCCCGCGCCCCGCCCGATCACCATCGCCATCCTCGCCATGGGCGGCGAAGGCGGCGGCGTGCTGGCGGAGTGGATCATCGACCTCGCCGATCACGGCGGCTACATCGCGCAGATGACGTCGGTGCCGGGCGTCGCCCAGCGCACCGGCGCGACCAACTATTATGTCGAGCTGTTCCCCAAGGGCGCGGCCAAGGCCAACACCCGGGCGCCGGTGCTCGGGTTGACGCCGGTGCCGGGCGACGTCGACATCGTCATCGCCTCCGAGCTGATGGAGGCCGGCCGCGCCGTGCAGCGCGGACTGGTCACGCCCGACCGCACCACCTTCATCGTCTCGACCAACCGCGTCTATGCGATGACCGAGAAGATCGCGATGGCCGACGGCCGGGTCGATTCCGACGCGCTGCTCGATGGCTGTCGCCTCGCGGCGAAGCGGCTGATCTCCGGCGACATGGCGCAGCTTGCGGAATCGACCGGCAGCGTCATCAGCGCGGTGCTGTTCGGCGCGCTGGCCGGCGCGCAGGCGCTGCCGATGCAGCGCATGGCGTTCGAAGCGGCGATCCGGCGCGGCGGCGTCGGCGTCACCCAAAGCATCGCCGCGTTCGGCGCCGGATACGCCGCGGCGACCGACGGGCCATTGCCGGCGGCGCGCGTGAAGGCGCCGACGCAGCACATCTCGTCTGCGCTTGCGCCCTTGCTGGCCGAGGCCGGCGCATTTCCCGAGCCGGCGCGCACCTTCATCCGCATCGGCGTCGAGCGTACCGCCGACTACCAGGACATAGCCTACACGCGCCAGTATCTGGCGCGGCTGAAGCCGGTCGCCGAGGCCGAGCAGCGTCATGGCAACGGCTCCGGCCAGTTGCTGGCCGAGACCGCGCGCGAGCTCGCGCTCGGCATGGCCTACGAGGACACGGTCCGCGTCGCTGAATTGAAGATCAGGCCGAGCCGCTTCGAGCGCGTGCGCGAAGAGGTGCAGGTCGCAGACGGGCAGATTATGGAGCTCGCCGAGTTCTTTCATCCGCGCGTGCAGGAGATCGCCGACACCCTCCCGGCTGGCCTCGGCCGCTGGCTGCTCGGAAGCGGCTGGCCGCGCCGCCTGCTGGAGCGCTTCACCAAGACCGGCGTGACGCTGAAGACCTCGACCATCCGCGGCTTCCTGCTGCTGTATATCGTCGCGGCGCTGAAGCCGACCCGGCGCCGTTCGCTGCGCTTCTCGGTCGAGCAGGCGTTCCTGGAAGACTGGCTGCGGAAAATTCTCAGCGTCGCGCCCGGCAACTACGCGCTGGCGACCGAGATCGCGCTGACGCGCACGCTGGTCAAGGGCTACAGCGACACCCACGAGCGCGGCAAGCAGCGCTACGACCATCTGATGCAGATGCTGCCACAGATCATGGAGCGGCCCGACGCCGCGGCCACGCTTGCCAAGCTGCGCAAGGCCGCGATGACCGACGATACTGGGGCCGCTCTCAACGGCGCGCTCAAGGAGATGCGTCCGCTGCCGCAGGCGGCGGAATGACGCCGACCTTTAGAAATTCCGCTTGACTGTTTATGAGTTAACACTCATATTGTAAGTTGTAAGCAATGGCGACGATTGCCCGCGATGTGCGTCCTCTGTTGTGGGTTGGCTCCGCCAAGCGGGACTACAAAAACTTTCCTGAGCGCGTGCAAGATAGCCTGGGATTCGAACTGTTCCTGGTTCAAACCGGACAGCACCCACCATCAGCCAAGCCGTTGCGCGGCCTTGGTAGCGGCACCATGGAACTCATAGAGGACTTCGATGGTGGCACCTATCGGGCGGTCTATACGGTTCGGTTTCGCGAGGCCATCTATGTGCTGCATGCCTTCAAGAAGAAATCGAAGCACGGCATCAAGACGCCGCAGCGCGACATCGACCTGATCCGGCGGCGCCTGAAAGACGCAGAGAACGATCATGACCAGCGCTACAGGAATCCGACGTAGGAAGACATCAATGCCCCGAAAAGCTCGCGTGACGGTCGGCGGCGGCAACATCTTCGCGGACCTCGGCTTGCCCGATGCCGGGACGCACTTCCTCAAGGCTCAGATCGCATCTGAAATCTACCGGCTGACGGGCCAACGCAAGCTGACCCAGGCGCAGGCCGGTCGGCGGATGGGCATCACCCAGCCGGAAGTGTCGCGCATGTTCCGGGGTCATTTTCGGGAGTATTCGATCGAGCGCTTGATGGAATTTCTGACGGCGTTCGACCGCGACGTCGAAATCGTGGTCAAGCCGCACAAGAAATCAGGCAAGGCCGGCAGCATTACCTTCGTGCCGAACACGCAAGCGGCGGAATAACGTGCGGCGCTTCCTTTCTCTCTGACCTCAGGATGAGGGCGGAGTGAGATAGCTCCATGTCTCACCACAGTCATGGCCGGGCTTGTCCCGGCCATCCACGCCTTGCCTGGCTGCAAGCTTTAGAAAGACGTGGATGCCCGGGACGAGCCCGGGCATGACGTAGAGAGAGCCGTGCCTCTCCCAACGTCGTGCCTACGGCACCACCGCCGTCGCCTCGATCTCCAGCCGCGCCTGCGGTTCGACCAGGCGGCGCACCTCGACCAGCGCCATCGCCGGAAAGTGCTCGCCCATCACCTCGCGATAGACCGGGCCGAGCTGCTTCCTCGCGGCAAGGTACTCGTCCATGTCGAGCACGTACCAGGTCATGCGCGTGATGTGCTGCGGCCGCGCGCTTCCCTCCGCCAGCACCGCGGCGATGTTCTGCAGCGCCTGGCGCGCCTGCGTCACGAAGCCGTCCGGAAACTTCTCGTTGGCGTCCCAGCCGACCATGCCGCCGACGAACACGAATTCACCGTGCGCCTTGATGCCGTTGGCGTAGCCCTTCGGCTCCGGCCAGCCCTGCGGCTGCAACTTCACGTGTTGCCCGCCGCGCGCCGGCGGCAGCTTGCGAATCGTTGGTTCGGCCACGGGCGGTCTCCTTATGACGCGAGCTTGCGGCCGGCGCTGTCGGTGGCGCGTCGCCGCAATTCGAAGCGCTGTAGTTTTCCAGTCTGGGTCTTCGGCAGGTCGACGACATATTCGATGGCGCGCGGATATTTGTAAGGCGCGACCGTCGCCTTGACGTGATCCTGCAGAGCTTGCGTCATCGCCGCGTCGCCGGCATGCCCCGGCCGCAGCACCACATAGGCCTTGACGATGTGGCCGCGCTCCTCGTCGGGCGCGCCGACCACGCCGCATTCCGCCACCGCCGGATGCGTCAGCAGCACGGTCTCGACCTCGGGTCCGGCGATGTTGTAGCCGGACGAGATGATCATGTCGTCGGAGCGCGCCTGGTACCAGAAGTAACGGTCCTTATCCATCATGTAGGTGTCGCCGGTGACGTTCCAGCCGCTCTGCACGTAGACCCATTGCCGGTTGTCGGCGAGATAGCGGCAGCCGGTCGGTCCGCGCACGGCAAGACGGCCGGGAATGCCCGGCGGCATCTCGTGGCCGGCGTCGTCGATCACTTTCGCTTCGTAGCCCGGAACCACCTTGCCGGTGGCGCCGGCGCGGATTTCGTCCTCCGGCGAGCCGATGAAGATGTGCAGCATCTCGGTCGCGCCGATGCCGTCCATGATCTTGATGCCGGTGGCCGCATGCCAGGCATCGAAGGTCGGCTTCGGCAGCGTCTCGCCGGCGGACACGCACTTGCGCAGGGACTTGATGTCGTGCTCGGACAGCTTGCCCAGCATGGCGCGATAGGCGGTCGGCGCGGTGAAGCAGATGGTCGCGCCGAATTTCGCGATCGCCCCCAGCAGATCGTCGGGCGCGGCCTTCTCCAGCAGCACCGTCGACGCGCCGATGCGCAGCGGGAACAGCACCAGGCCGCCGAGGCCGAAGGTGAAGGCGAGCGGCGGCGAGCCGATGAAGCGGTCCGACGGCTCGGCGCGCAGCACATAGCGGCCGTAGCTGTCGCAGGTGGCGAGGATGTCGCGGTGGAAGTGCATGGTGCCCTTCGGCTCGCCGGTGGTGCCGGAGGTGAAGCCGATCAGGCAGACGTCCTCGGCCGCGGTGTCGCAGGCGGAAAATTTGTCATAGCCGGGCTGCTGCATCGCGGTTTCGAGCGCGTCCGCCGCGCCGTCGCCCCAAAGGACGATGCGCTTAAGCTCGGGCGATTGCAGCTTGGCCTTCTCCATCTCGTCGCCAAGCCGCGCGTCGCACAGCGCCAGCGCGATCTTCGCCTTGGCCAGCGGATAGCTCAGCTCCTTGGCGCGCAGCAGCGGCATGGTCGCGACCGCGACGCCGCCCGCCTTGAGCACCGCGAAATAGGCCGCGACCATCATCGGACTGTTGGGCGCGCGCAGCAGGACGCGGTTGCCGGGAACGAAGCCGAGGTCGCGGGTCAGTACATTGGCGATGCGGTTCACCCGCTCGGCGAGCTGGGCGTAGGTCAGCGCTTCCGTCGGGGAGATCAGGCAGGGACGGTCGCCCTGCCCGGCCGCGACCCAGCGGTCGAGCAGCTCGGTGACGCAGTTCAAGCGCTCCGGATAGCGCAGCTCCGGCAGATCGAACTTGAACTCGGGCCATTGCGCGCGCGCCGGCAGGTTGTCGCGCGCGAAGGTATCGATGTGACCGCTCGCCACCATCGCCGACCTCCTATTCCGCCGCCAGCGCCGGCTTCCCAGCCCGGCTCTTCAACGCCTCACGCGCAATCACGATCTTCTGCACCTCGGTCGCGCCCTCGTAGATGCGCAGCGCCCGGATCTCGCGATAAAGCTCCTCGACCTTGACGCCCTTCTTGACGCCGAGCCCGCCGTGCAGCTGCACGGCGCGGTCGATGACGCGCTGGGCGGCCTCGGTCGCGAACATCTTCGCCATCGCCGCCTCGCTGGTGACGCGGGCTGCGCCCAATCCTGTAACGCCAATGTCCTTGGTCCAGGCGGCGCGATAGACCAGCAGCGCCGAGGCATCGACGTCGGTGATGCTGTCGGCGATGGCGGCTTGGGTCATCTGCAGGTCGCCGAGCGGCGCGCCGAACAGCTTGCGCGTCGCCGCGTGCTCGATGGTCTCGTGCAGCGCGCGGCGGGCAAAGCCGAGGGCTGCCGCGCCAACCGTCGAGCGGAAGATATCGAGCGTCGCCATCGCGACCTTAAAACCCTCGCCGGGCTTGCCAAGCCGGTTGGCGAGCGGCACCCGCACGGCGTCGAACTTCAGCGTCGCCAGCGGATGCGGTGCGATCACCTCGATGCGCTCGGCAATCGAGAGACCGGGCGTATCGGCATCGACCACGAAGGCGGAGAGCCCCTTGGCGCCGGGCGCTTCGCCGCTGCGGGCGAACACCACGTAATGGTCGGCGATGCCGCCGTTCGAGATCCAGGTCTTCTCGCCGTCGAGCCTTGTGTGAGTGGCGCCGTCCGGCTTCGCCGTCATCGCCAGCGCCGCCACATCGGAGCCGGCCTCCGGCTCCGACAGCGCAAACGCCGCGATCGCCCTGCCGTCGCGCACCGGCGGCAGATAGCGCCGCTTCAGCTCGTCGGAGCCGTAGAGCGAGATCGAGCCGGTGCCGAGCCCCTGCATGGCGAAGGAAAAATCCGCGAGCCCATCGCGGAACGCGAGGATTTCGCGGGCGATGCAGAGCGTGCGCACATCGAGCTTGGCGTGCAGCCCGCCGTGTTCCGCCGGCACCACCGCTTTCAGCAATCCCGCCTCGCCCAGCGCCTTGACCCGCGCCCGGCAGGCCGCATCGACATCGCCGTGCGGCAGCGTCGGCAGCTTCACGTCGGCCCAGCGCGCCAGCGCCTCGGCGAAACGCCGATGGCCGTCGTCGAAGAACGGCAGCGCGAGCGTGTCGTCGAGCGCCATGTCAGTTGCCCTCGAACACCGGTTTCTGCTTTGCCGCAAAGGCGCGGAAGGCGCGGGCAAAATCCTCGGTCTTCATGCACAAGGCCTGCGCCACCGCCTCGGCCTCGATCGCCTGCTCGACCGACATTGCCCATTCCATCTCCAGCATGCGCTTGGTCATGGCGTTGGCGAACGTAGGCCCGTGAGCAAGCTGCGAGGCGAGCTGGGCCGCGTCCGCGAGCAGCTGCTCAGACGTCGTGAGCTTGGTGAGAAAGCCCCAGCGCTCGGCCTCCTCGCCTCCCATCGATCGTCCGGTGAACAGGAGTTCCGCCGCCCGGCCCTGGCCGATGATGCGCGGTAGAATTGCGCAGGCCCCCATGTCGCAGCCGGCCAGCCCCACCCGGTTGAAAAGAAACGCGATTTTCGCCGCCGCCGTGCCGATCCGCAGGTCCGAGGCCATGGCGATGATGGCGCCGGCGCCGGCGCAGACGCCGTCGATCGCGGCGACGATCGGCTGCGGGCATGAGCGCATTGCCCGGACCACCTCACCGGTCATCCGGGTGAACTCAAGCAGCTCAACCGTGCTCATCTTGGTGAGCGGCTCGATGATCTCGAACACGTCGCCGCCGGAGCAGAAGTTTCCGCCGGCGCCGGTGATGACAATGGCCTTCACCTCGCCGTCTTTCGCGGCGGCGCGGAACAGGTCGACGATCTCGGCGTAACTGTCGAAGGTCAAAGGATTTTTCTTGTCCGGGCGGTCGAGCGTCAGGGTCGCGACCTTGGCCGCGACCTCGAAGCTGACATGCCGGGCCTTGTGACCCGACAGCGGCAGGGTGACCGGATTGGCTGCGTTGCTCATCGTGCTCGCCCCTCGCTCACGGCCTTGCGCGCCGACTCCTTGGTCTTGCTCAGCAGCCGCATGAGCGTGTCCATGTCGCTCACGGAAAGGTCGGAAAATATCTCGCCCACCCAGTCGGCATTGGTCCGCGCCATGGTCCGGAAAAACCGCCGGCCTGCCGCCGTCAGGCTGACGATCTGCACCCGGCGATCATTCGGCGCCGGCTTGCGCCGGATCAGCCCCTCGCCCGCCAGCCGCTCGACCAATCCGGTGATGTTGCCGTTCGACACCATCATGCGCTGCGACAGCTCGCCCAGCGTCATGCCCTTCGGCGCGCGCTCGAGCTGCGCCAGCAGATCGAAGCGCGGCAGCGTGGTGTCGAAATCGTCGCGCAGCCGGCGGCGCACCTCGTTCTCGATCAGCGTCGTGCAGGTCAAGAGCCGCAGCCACAGCCGCAACTCGGTCTTGTGGTCGTCCGGCCGCTCGGACACCTTGGTTTCCGCGTCGAGCGGAATGGCGGCTCTTTCCTCCATCATGCGCCCTCCGCTCCGATCACCAGAGTCGAGCCTGTGGTCGCCGCCGCCGCCGGCGAGCAGAAATACAGCACGGCCGCCGCGACCTCCTCAGGCCGCACCAACCGGCCAACCGGAACCTTGGATGTGAAACGCGCGAGCGCGTCCGCATTGCTCGTCCCCTTCTCGACCAATCGATCCAGGGGCCCTCGGATCAGATCGGTGTCCACGTACCCCGGGCAGACGGCGTTGACGGTGACACCAGAACCTGCCGTCTCCAGCGCGACCGAGCGCATCAATCCCACCATGGCGTGCTTGGCGGTGGTGTAAGGCGAAACGTTCGGCGAGGCTCTCAATCCGACGATCGAAGCTACGGCAACGATGCGACCGAAGCCGCGCTCGATCATGCCCGCGAGCACGGCCTGCACCGGATGCAACATGCCCAGGACGTGCTGCTCGAACATGTCGCGGAATTGATCAGGGGTGGCCTTTGCGAACGGCACCACGGTGGCCGTGCCGGCATTGGCAACCAGGAGATCGATGGGACCGAAGGCCGCAACCGCCTTATGGACCGCGCCGGACATCGCCTCGCCGTCGGTGACATCGGCCAGCACGTAGTGCTTGGCCTCGCCCTTGGCGACCGCGTCCTGCAGCGCCGCTTCACCACGGCCGAGCACGGTCACCGTGGCGCCGGCCTGCGTCAGCGCGGCCGCCACGGCGCGGCCGATGCCGCGTCCCCCACCGGTGACCAGAGCGTGCCGGCCCTGCAACGAAGCCATGATCCACCTCTTGTGCAGGAGATAGTTTAAGCTTAAACTTTCTCTGCTTCAAGCACCTCGTTGGTTCAACCTCCGGGCGGAGGCGGGCATGAAGGTTCACATCATCGGCGGCGGCCCGGCCGGGCTGTACTTCGCCATCCTGATGAAGAAGGCGTGGCCGCAGACCCGCATCACCCTGTTCGAGCGCAACAAGCCCGACGACACGTTCGGTTTCGGCGTGGTGTTCTCCGACCAGACGCTGGAGACCTTCGAGGCCTACGACCGCGAGAGCTACCGCGCCATCATCGGCCACTTCGCCTACTGGGACGATATCGAGATTCGCTTCCGCGACACGGTGCATCGCATCGGCGGCAACGGCTTCTGCGGCTGCTCGCGCACGACGCTGTTGAAGATTCTCACCCGTCGCGCCCGCTCGCTCGACGTCGAGATCAAATATCAATCCGAGGTCGACCCGGCGAAGCCGACCACCCGCGGCGCCGACCTCGTGGTCGCCGCCGACGGCATCAATTCGCGCACCCGCGAGGCGTTCAAGGACCGGTTCAAGCCGACCGTCGAGCTGCGGCCCAACCATTTCGTCTGGATGGGTTCGACCAAGCCGCTCGACGCCTTCAATTTCTATTTCCGCGAAACGCCCTACGGCATCTTCATCGCGCATTGCTATCAGTACCAGGCGGGCCGCTCGACCTGGATCCTGGAGACCGATCCCGAAACGTTCAAGCGAGCCGGCCTCGACAAGCTCGACGAGGAAGCCTCCGCCCGTTTCCTTGAAGGCGTGTTCGCCGACGAGCTCGACGGCCACAAGCTGATCACCAACCGCTCGGTCTGGCGCAACTTCCCGACCATCCGCTGCGAACGCTGGGCCGCCGACAACGTGGTGCTGATCGGCGACGCCAAGGCGACCGCGCATTTCTCGATCGGCTCGGGAACCAAGCTGGCGATGGAGGACGCGATCGCACTGTACGAGGCGTTTCGCGCCACCAGCGGCCGCGACGTCAAAGCGGCGCTGGCACGATTTGAATCGCAGCGGCGCGACGAGGTCGAGAAAACCCAACACTCCGCCGACGTGTCGCTGGTCTGGTTCGAGCACGTGCAGCGGTTCTGGGGCATGGACCCGACGCGCTTTGCCTTCGGCCTGATGACCCGCTCGAAGGCCATCACCTACGACAACCTGGCGCTGCGCGCGCCGGAGTTCATCGCCCAGGCCGACAAGATGGTGGCGCGCGAGACCCAGGCCCGGGGGTTCGAGGTCGACGTGGCGAAGCCGGTGCCGCCGATGTTCCAGCCGTTCCGGCTGCGCGGCATGACGCTCGCCAACCGCTCGGTGGTTTCGCCGATGTGCCAATACTCGGCGGTCGATGGCCTGCCGATCGATTGGCACTTCGTTCACTACGGCGCGCGTGCAGTGGGCGGCGCGGCGCTCATGTTCACGGAGATGACCTGCGTCGCAGCCGATGCCCGCATCACCCACGGCTGCACCGGCCTGTACAACGACGCGCAGGAGGCGGCGTGGAAGCGCATCGTCGATTTCGTGCATGCGAACTCGGCGGCGAAATTCTGCCTGCAGCTCGGCCACGCCGGGAGGAAGGGCGCGACCAAGCTGATGTGGGAGGGCATGGATGAGCCGCTGCCGGACGGCGGCTGGCCGATCCTATCGGCGTCGCCACTGCCCTACTTCCCGCAAAGCCAAGTGCCGCGCGAGATGACCCGCGCCGACATGGACCAGGTGATCGCCGATTTCGTGCGGGCGGTGCAGCGGGGCGCGCGCGCGGGCTTCGACATGATCGAGCTGCACGCCGCGCACGGCTATCTGCTGGCGAGCTTCATCTCGCCGCTGACCAACGTGCGGACCGACGAGTACGGCGGCTCGCTCGACAACCGCATGCGGTTTCCGATTCAAGTGGCGAGCGCGATGCGCTCAGCCTGGCCCGGCGACAAGCCGATGTCGGTGCGCATTTCGGCCACCGACTGGACCGACGGCGGCCTGACCGGCGACGACGCGGTGCAGGTGGCGCGCGCTTTCGCGCAGGCCGGCTGCGACCTGATCGACGTCTCGACCGGGCAGACCGTGGCCGACGCCGAGCCGGTCTACGGGCGCATGTATCAGACGCCGTTCTCCGACCAGATCCGCAACGACGCCGGCATCGCCACCATGTGCGTCGGCGCCATCACCACCGCCGACCAGGTCAACACCATCATCGCCGCCGGGCGCGCCGACCTGGTGGCGCTGGCGCGGCCGCACCTCGCCGACCCCTCGTTCACGCTGAAGGCCGCGGCCTGGTACGGCGCGCCCGCGGCGCACTGCCCGCCGCAATACCGCGCCGGCCACGAGCAACTGTTCCGCAACAGCGCGCGCGACCGCGAGGACCTGACCGAGCTGAAGCTGAAAGCCAAGCCGAAAACCCACGCCACGACGTGGAAACAGGCGGCGGAGTAGTCCGGGATAGACCGCCCCCGGCGATGCCTCTATATAGAGGCCGTCATCTGCGCCGCGCCCCGCTCCGGCCCGGCCGATGTCCCGAAAAGCTTGCGATTTTCAGCAGCTTGTTGGGGGATAGTTCAACGGTAGAACATCGGACTCTGACTCCGAGAATCTTGGTTCGAATCCAGGTCCCCCAGCCAATCCCCGTTACTACCGCTTCCGAAACAATCCGATGATGCAGAAAAAAGCCCCGTAAAATGGGTTTTTCTGCTCCTGCCAAGGCCGGATCGTTCCGATAAAAGCCGATATTCCCTGTGTAGCAAAATGTGTAGTAACGTGCCGT
>CAMDEB010000090.1 GCA_945893085.1 Rhodoplanes serenus
CGCCCCGGCTATTACCCGCGAAGCGAGGATAGGGCCGTGGCGGCGCTGGTGCTGCGCCGCGATTTGACTTGATTTCGCGATCCGCGCAAGACGAGCAAAAATGCCGCGATGGACGGGCTTCGGCCATGGCCATATGATCGGCGCTGGAGAGCCATCGTGCCGGTACCGAAGACCAACATCGAAGCCCTGTGCGTCACCAACGGCATGCGAATGACCGAGCAGCGCCGCGTCATCGCGCGCGTGCTGGCGGATTCCGCCGACCACCCCGACGTCGAGGAGCTGTACCGGCGCTGCGCCGAGGTCGACAAGAACATCTCGATCTCCACCGTCTACCGGACGGTGAAGCTGTTCGAGGACGCCGGCATCATCGAGCGCCACGACTTCCGCGAGGGTCGCGCGCGCTACGAGCAGATCCCGGAGTCGCACCACGACCACCTGATCAACCTGCGGACCGGACAGGTGATCGAGTTCCAGTCCGAAGAGATCGAGAAGCTGCAGGCCGAGGTGGCGCGCAAGCTCGGCTACAAACTGGTCGACCACCGGCTCGAACTCTACGCCGTGCCGCTCGACGACAAGACCCGCAAGTCCTGATGCTGCGCCTCACCTATGTCCTGGTCGTGTTCTTCACGACGACGCCGGCATTTATCGCGTCGCTGTGGGTGCTCGAAAAGCTCAACCTGCCCGGCCGCCGCCCGCTGTCGGTGCGCTACTACCGCATGCTCTGCGGATTGTTGCGCGTGCGAATCCACACCGTCGGGACGCCGGCAAACGGACAGCCGACGCTGATCCTGTCCAACCACGTCTCCTGGCTCGACATCCCGGTGATCAGCTCGATCTGTCCGATCGCCTTCGTCGCCAAGCGCGAGGTCCGCTCCTGGCCGATCGTCGGCATCGCCGCGGAACTGCTGCGCACCGTGTTCGTCGACCGCACGCGGCGGCATCAGACCGCCGAGGTCAATGCCGAGATCGCCCGCCGGTTGGGCGAAGGCGATCCGGTGGTGCTGTTCGCCGAAGGCACATCGAGCGACGGCAACCGCGTGCTTGAGTTCCGCTCCGCTCTCGTTGGAGCTGTGGCACAGGTCGATCCGACGCACGAGGTGCAGTTGCAGCCGCTGTCGATCGGCTACACCCGCAACCAGGGCTTGCCGATGGGCCGCCAGCACCGCACGGTCGTCGCCTGGTACGGCGATCTCGACTTCGGGCCGCACTTCAAGGAATTCGTACAGCGCGGCGCGGTCGACGTGGTGGTGACGTTCGGCACGCCGGTGCCGTTCAGCAATGGCGCCGACCGCAAGCAGATGACCCGGTCGCTCGAAACCACGGTGCGGCGGCTCACCGTCGCGGCACTGCGCGACATCCCAACTCCAGTCGGCACGGCGGCGTAACGTGAACGAGAACATCAAGCTTCCCGAGGGCACCGCCTTCAACGCGATCGGCCATCCGGTGCGGCGCAAGGAGGACCAGCGCCTGCTCACCGGCAAGGGCCGGTTCAGCGACGATTTCACCGTCGATGGGCAGACCTATGCCGCGATGGTGCGCTCGCCGCATCCGCACGCGCGCATCGTCAGGATCGACACCGCGGCGGCCAAGGCGATGCCGGGCGTGGTCGGCGTGCTCACCGGCGCCGATGTCGCCGCCGACGGCTTGAAGCCGCTGCCGCACTCGCCGGTGCCCTCGACCAAGTTCGACATGAAGCTGCAGGCGCCGGGCGGCGCCAAGGTGTTTTCCGGACCGCATCATCTGCTTCCGGCGGACAAGGCGCGCCACGTCGGCGAGGCCGTGGCCATGGTGGTCGCGGAAACCCGCGCGCAGGCGATGGATGCGGCCGAGGCGGTCGAGGTGACTTACGAGGAGCTGCCGTTCATCGTCCACTCGATCGACGCGGTCGCGCCCGGCGCCGTGTCGGTTTGGGACGAGCTGCCGGACAACGTGCTGATCGACACCCAATTCGGCGACGCCGAGGCGACCGACCGCGCCTTCGCCAAGGCCGATCATGTGGTCAAAGCCGAGTTCAACATCGGCCGCGTCACCGCCGTGACGATGGAGCTGCGCGCCGCGCTCGGCCACTACGACCAGCAGAGCGGACGCTACACGCTCTATGCCGGCAGCGGCGGCGCGGTGAAGCAGAAGTTCGAGATCGCGACATCGCTCGGCATCGCGCCGGAGCGGCTGCGCGTACTATCGTTCGACGTCGGCGGCAATTTCGGCGCCCGCAACCGGCCCTATGTCGAATTCGGCCTGGTGCTGTGGGCCTCGGAGAAGCTCGGCCGGCCGGTGAAATACACCGCCACGCGCTCGGAGGCGTTCCTTACCGATTACCAGGGCCGCGATCTGCGCACCAAGGTCGAGTTGGCGATCCGCAAGGACGGCCGCTTCCTGGCGATGCGCGCCGACAACCTCAGCAACGTCGGCGCGCACTGCGTCTCGCTGTCGCCGCTCAGCAAGGGCTCGGGCCTGATCACCGGCTCCTACGACATCCCGGCGGCGACCTTGCGCGCGCGCGCGGCGTTCACCCACACGATGCCGACCAACGCCTACCGCAGCTCCGGCCGGCCGGAGGTCACCTATGCGATCGAGCGGCTGATCGATCTGGCGGCGATCGAGCTCGGCATGGATCGCATGAGGCTGCGCCGCAAGAATCTCGTCCCGGCGAAGGCGATGCCCTACCAGAACGCGGTCGGCATGATCTACGACAGCGGCACCTACGAGGCGAACATGGATCTTGCCATGCGCATCGCCGACTGGGACGGTTTCAAGCAGCGCAGGCGCGAGGCCAAGAAGCGCGGCAGGCTGCTCGGCCTCGGCTTCTCGAACTACGTCGAATCCTCGATCGGCGTGCCGCGCGAACGCGCCGAGATCACGGTGAAGCCGGAGGGCCGCGTCGGCATCGTCATTGGCACGCAGCCGAGCGGTCAGGGCCATGAGACGAGCTTCGCCCAGGTCGCGGCTGACCTGCTGGTGCTGCCGGTCGAGACCGTCGACATCATCCTCGGCGACACCGACGTGGTCAGCGTCGGCGGCGGCTCGCACTCCGGCCGCTCGATGCGCCACGCCGGCACCGTCATCACCAAGGCGGCGACCGACCTGATCGCCAAGGGCAAGAAGATCGCGGCGATCGCGCTCGGCACCTCGGCGGACCAGGTCCAGTTCAACGAAGGCCGCTTCCGCGCGCCGAACAGCAACCGCTCGTTCGATTTCTTCGAGCTCGCCAAGGAGGCGGCGCGGCTCGCGCTGCCGGAGGAGCTCAAGGACGGCGTTGCCGCCGCCGCCGACAACGAGATGCACGAGCCGGTGTTCCCGAACGGCGCCGTGGCCTGCGAGGTCGAGGTCGACCCCGACACCGGCCACGTCGCGATCACCCGCTACGCCGCGGTCGACGACGTCGGCCGCTGCATCAATCCCCTGATCGTGCATGGCCAGACGCATGGCGGCATCGCGCAGGGCGTGGGGCAGGCGATGTGGGAGCAGTGCTATACCGAGCCGTCATCCGGACAGCCGTTGTGCGGATCGTTCATGGATTACGGCATGCCGCGCTCCGACAAGCTGCCGTCGTTCAAGGCCGAGATCGTCGAGGTCCATTCGCCGACCAATCCGCTCGGCATCAAGGCCGGCGGCGAAGGCGGCACCACGCCCGCGCTCGCGGTGATCGTCAGCGCCATCGTCGATGCGCTGGCCGAATACGGCGTGCGCGACATCACCATGCCGGCGACGCCGTTCGCCGTCTGGCAGGCAATCCAGGATGCCAAGATTCAGACCAATAAGGCGGCGGCGGGCCAACGCTGACGCCGATGGATGACAAACCGCCGATGGCAGCCCCGATTCTCACGCATCGGCAAACGATGCTGCTCGTGCTCGGCGTGCTGCTGCCGGTGTTCATGGGTTCGCTCGACAACACCATCCTGGCGGGCGCGCTTCCGACCATCGGCCGCGAATGGGACGACGTCTACACCCTGCCCTGGCTGATCACCGCCTACCTCATCGCCAACACGGCGGTGACGCCGCTTTACGGCAAGATCAGCGACATCTACGGCCGCAAGGCCACGCTGCTGATCGGCATCTCGCTGTACATGATCGGATCGCTGATCTGCGCGTTCGCGCCGAACATGCTGGTGCTGATCCTCGGCCGGGTGGTGCACGGCCTCGGCGGTGGCGGGCTGAACTCGACGGGAATGGTGATCCTCGGCGACATCGCGCCGCCGCGCGAACGCGGCCGCTACTACGGCTACTTTTCCGCAACCTACGTGACGGCGGGCGCCTGCGGGCCGGCGCTCGGCGGCTTCTTGGCGGAATACCTGCACTGGAAGGTGATCTTCTGGATCAACATCCCGTTGGGGCTAATCGCGATCCTGATGACCCTGACGCTGCTCGACCGGCTGCCGCGGCACGAGCGCTCGCACCGCCTCGATTTCTTCGGCGCGTTCCTGATCATGACCGCGACCGTCGCCTTCATGCTCGCGATCAATCTCGGCGGCGTGCGCTATTCCTGGGCCTCGCTGCCGATCCTGGGGCTGTGCGGCGTGGCGCTGATCGTCGGCATCGGCTTCGTGATCCGGCTGCTCACCGCGCCGGAGCCGCTGATCCCGCTCGCCATTCTGGCCGATCCGGTGGCGCGCTACGCCATCATCGCCAACGCGTTCGGTTGGTCGACGACGGTTGCGCTCAACATCTTCCTGCCGATGTATCTGCAAAGCGCCATCGGCCTGTCGGCGACCAGCGCGGGGCTGAGCGTGCTGGTGCTCTCGGTCAGCCTCAATGCCAGCGCCGGCGTGACCGGCACGATGCTGCCACGCATCGAGCGCTACAAGCGTCTGCCGATCTTCGGGCTGGTGCTCTCGATCGTCGCAGTGCTGGTGCTGGCGGCGCAGGCGCGCGATCTCACCTATTGGCAGTTCGAGATCGTGCTGGCGTTGATCGGGATCGGCTTCGGCATGATGCCGCCACTGGCCTCGACGACGCTGCAGAACAGCGTGTCGATCCATAATTTCGGCACCGCGGTTGCCACCATGCAGTTTTCGCGCAACCTGCTCGCCACCATCATGGTCGCGGTGTTCGGCACCATCGTGCTGGTCGTGCCTGGCGCAGGCGGGACCGACGGATCGGCCATCGACGGCTATTCCGTGGATGGGTTCGTGCGGCTGTTCTATGCCGCAGCCGGGTGCCTCTCGGTCTCGCTGATTGCCGTCATCCTGATGGAAGCAAAGCCGCTGCAGACCACCCACACCTGAGTTTTCGCGCGGCGGCGGCTGGCCGCGCCGCCGTTTTCCGCTATCCTCCCCGCTGCCCGGTCGGCGAGAACTGCGCCACGGCTTTGCAACGGCGCCCGCCTCCCGGCACGGAGGGACAGCCATGGACAGCCTGCGCTTTCTTGCGACGCGAATATCTTTAGGCGTCGCGCTCGCGGCGGCACTCGTCACCACGAGCGCCGCGCAGACCGCGAAATATCCCGACAAGCCGATCAAGATGGTGGTCGGCTTCACGGCCGGCGGCGGCACCGATGTGGTCGCCCGCATTCTGGCGCAGAAAATGTCGGAAACGCTCGGCCAAACGGTGGTGGTGGAGAACCGTACGGGCGCGAGCGGAATGATCGCCGGCGAAATGGTCGCGAAGTCGCCGCCCGACGGCTACACGCTGATGATGGGCACCCAGACGACCTACGCGGTCGCGCCCACGCTTTATCGAAAGACGTCGCTCGACCCAGCCCGGGATTTCGCGGGCATCGCGATGAGCGCCGTCTCGCCGCTGGTTCTGGTGGTCCATCCGTCGGTGCCGGTGCAATCGGTCAAGGATCTGATCGCGATGGCGAAGGCCAAGCCGGGCGGGATCAACTACGGATCTGGCGGGCTCGGCACCACGCCGCACATGTCCGGCGAGCTGTTCCAGGCGGTCGCCGGCATCAGGCTGGCGCATACCGCCTACCGAGGAGAAGCGCCGGCCATCAACGATCTCATTGGCGGACAGATTCCCTTCATGTTCTCGAACCTGTCCGCCATCGTCGGCAACGTTCGCGCCGGGCATGTGCGCGCGCTGGGCGTCACCAGCGCCAAGCGAGCACCCGCTTTACCCGACGTTCCCACGCTGGCGGAGGCCGGCCTGCCGGGCTTCGAGGCGGCGACCTGGTTCGCGCTGGTGGCGCCGACGGGCACCCCGCGCGATGTCCTTCTGCGGCTCAACGCCGAGGTGAAGGGCGCGCTAGCGCTCCCGGACGTCAGGCAGCGTTACGCCGATCTCGGCATGACGGCCGAGGACAGCACGCCCGAGAGCGTCGATGCCTACATCAAATCCGAGATCGCCAAGTGGACGAAGGTGATCCAGGACGCCGACATCAAGGCGACGCAATAGTCAGCCCGAGACTGCAAATGGAATTGTCGGAAATTTGATGCGTCCCTGCGTCGCGGATTTTGGAGGTCGGCGTCACTGCGCCTTGATGTTCGCCTCGCGAACGACCTTTTCCCATTTGGGGAGCTCCCGCTTGATTTGAGCGGCAAACTCTTCGGGCGTACTGGCCACAGACTCAAAGCCAAGCACGGCCAGGCGTTCCGTCACCTCCGGCAGCGCAACGATTTTGACGATCTCACGATGGAGCAGCGTGGCGATCTCTTGCGGCGTCCCGGCGGGAACGATGAAGCCGAACCAATTTTCGCCCTCGATATCGGGATAACCGGACTCCGCCATGGTGGGGACGGACGGCAATGCCTGCGAGCGAACCTTCCGCGTCACGGCCAACGCACGCAGCTTGCCGTCCTGGACCTGCGGCACGGTGGGGGCCGGCGAGACGATGACAATCGGCGTGTGGCCGCCGATCGCCGAGCCGACCGCCAAGCCGGCACTCTGGAAGGGCACGTGCACCAGGTCGAGGCCGAGCTGCAGGCGGAACTGTTCGCCCACGAGATGTCCCGGCGATCCGGTTCCACCCGACGCGTAGCTGTATCGGCTGGGATTGGCCTTGATGAGCGCGATCAGCTCCGCAATCGTCCGTGCCGGCACCGACGGGTGCACCGAGATGATCATCGGCGAGGTGACCGCGAGCGAGATCGGGTCGAAGTCCTTGACGGCATCGTAGGGGATATTGGCGAACAGGGCGGGATTGACGACGTAGTTCGTGGGAACGAGCAGCATCGTATGACCGTCGGCCGGCGCCTTCACGGCACGGCCGATGCCGATGTTACCGCTCGCGCCGCTGATGTTCTCGACGTAGACCTGTTTACCGAACGTGTCGGACAATTTTTGCGCGACCAGACGGGCGAACACATCGGTCGGCCCGCCGGCGCTGAACGGGACGATCAGCCGCACCGGTCGCGCCGGATAGCTTTGCGACCAGGCGATCCGTGGTGCCGCGAGGCCGGCGAGCGCGGACCCTGCAAGGCACAAGACATGACGACGCGGAAGCTTCATGCGACGCCCCCCAACCCTGCCAGACCCCGCGAGCCTAGGCCAATCTGCTCCTGCGATGAAGGGCGCGGCCATCGATCGGGGGGTTCGCGGGCATTCCATTCCGGGCTAAAAAGAGTTATGACACTGTCCGCCGCGCAGCTTTACAGCCGGCTCACGGGATCGTCTGAAGCACTTGAAACCTCAAGAGAAATTGGCCGGATCGACACCGAACGGCATGACCAGACCCCGCAAGCTGTACGTCAAGTCCTACGGTTGCCAGATGAACGTCTACGATTCCCATCGTATGGCGGACATGCTTGCGCCCGGGGGCTTCGTCGAGACCGCGACGCTGGACGGCGCCGACCTGATCATCCTCAACACCTGCCACATCCGCGAGCGGGCAACCGAGAAGGTCTATTCCGAGCTTGGCCGTCTGCGCGAGATGCAGGAGGCCGCGGCGAGCGAAGGCCGGCGCGTGATGGTGGCGGTCGCCGGCTGCGTCGCGCAGGCCGAGGGCCAGGAGATCATCCGCCGCGCGCCCGCGGTCGACCTGGTGTTCGGCCCGCAGAGCTATCACCGGCTGCCCGACATGCTGGCGCGCGCCGAGCACGGCAAGGTGATCGACACCGAATTCCCGGTCGAGGACAAGTTCGGCCAGCTCGCGCCGCCGAGCCGAGGCGCGATGCGCCAGCGCGGCATCGCCGCCTTCATCACCGTGCAGGAGGGCTGCGACAAGTTCTGCACCTTCTGCGTCGTGCCCTATACGCGCGGCGCCGAGCTGTCGCGGCCGGTCGCGGCGATCGTCGCCGAGGCGGAGCGGCTCGCCGACGCCGGCGTGCGCGAGATCACGCTGCTGGGACAGAACGTCAACGCCTATCACGGCGACGGGCCGGACGGACGCGCCTGGACACTCGGCAAATTGCTGCATCGCCTCGCCGAGGTGCCGGGCCTCGCACGGCTGCGCTACACCACCAGCCATCCGCGCGACATGGTCAGTGATTCCGACGACAGCCTGATCGCCGCGCATCGCGACCTGCCGGCGCTGATGCCGCATCTGCATCTGCCGGTGCAGTCGGGCTCCGACCGCATCCTCGCCGCCATGAACCGGCGGCACACCCGCGCGGACTATCTCGACGTCATCGAGCGCCTGCGCGCGGCGCGGCCGGACATCGCGTTCTCATCGGACTTCATCGTCGGCTTCCCCGGCGAGACCGAGGATGATTTCCGCGCGACGTTCGAGCTGGTGTCCGAGATCGGCTACGCCAGCGCCTATTCGTTCAAATACTCGCCGCGCCCCGGAACGCCTGCCGCCGACATGGCGCAGATGCCGGACGATGTGGCGTCGGAGCGGCTGCAACGGTTGCAGCGCGAAATCGACCGCCTGCTCGACCGGTTCAACGCCGGCTGTCTCGGCGCCACGCTCGACGTGCTGTTCGAAAAATCCGCCAAGAAGCCCGGCCAGATCGTCGGCAAGTCTCCTTATCTCCAGTCGGTGCATGTCATGGGACCGACATCATTGATCGGCCAGATCCATCCCGTGACGATCAACGAGCTGGGCAGCTACACCCTGTCCGGAACGCTTGCCGGCGGCGCCAGCCGGCACGGCGAAGCTGCCGTTCTGGCAGCGGCAGGAGCCTGAGCATTTGCGCACGCTCGGACCGAACAACAGCGTGATTCCTTCCACGGAAGGCGCGCCGACGCAGATCACGCTCGCCTTCGACGACAATCGCTTCGCCTCGGTGCTGTTCGGCCAGTACGGCCAGAACCTGGCGCTGATCGAGCGCCGGCTCGGCGTCGTCGCCGACCAGCGCGGCAACCACGTCACCCTTGAAGGCTCGCGCGACGGTGTCGAACAGACGCAGCGCGTGCTGGAAGGCCTCTACGAGCAGATCAAGCGCGGCAACGACCTGGTCGCCGGCGACGTCGAGGGCGCGATCCGGCTCGCCATCGCCCAGGGCTCGCTGTTCGATTTCGATCCGACCACCACGCGGCCGAGCTTCGAGGAAATCAACCTGCGCAAGCGTCCGGTGCGCGCCCGCACCACCGGACAGGACGCCTACATCCGCGCGCTGCGGCGCTCCGCGCTGGTGTTCGGCACCGGTCCGGCCGGCACCGGCAAGACCTGGCTCGCGGTCGCGCACGCCGTGTCGCTGTTCGAGCGCAAGGAGGTCGACCGCATCATCCTGTCGCGGCCGGCGGTCGAGGCCGGCGAGCGGCTCGGCTTTTTGCCCGGCGACCTGCGCGAGAAGGTCGATCCCTACCTGCGGCCGGTCTACGATGCGCTGTTCGATCTGATGGACGCGCGCATCGTCGAGCGCGCCTTGCAGACCAACGAGATCGAGATCGCGCCGCTCGCCTTCATGCGCGGCCGCACGCTGTCCAACGCCGCGATCATCCTCGACGAGGCGCAGAACACCACCGCGATGCAGATGAAGATGTTCCTCACCCGGCTCGGCGAGAACAGCCGCATGATCGTCACCGGCGATCCGAGCCAGGTCGATCTGCCGCCGGGCCAGACCTCGGGACTGGCCGAGGCGACGCGGCTCTTGGACGGCGTCGAAGGCATCGGCCATGTCGTCTTCACCGCCGAGGACATCGTCCGTCACGAGCTGGTCGCGCGAATCGTCGACGCCTACGACAAGGCGGCGGCCTCCCGCCGGTTCGAGATCAAGGAATGAGCCGTGCGCCCGCCCGAGCCCTCCCCCGCAAACGGGGGAGCGAGAACAATTTGTCGATCGACGTCATGGTGCAATCGCCACTGTGGAAGCGGCAGCCCCACGCCGCCGCGACGATCCGAAAAGCCATCAGGACTGCGGCGATTGTGGCCTCAACGCCGCGCGCCGAGCTTGCTATCGTGCTGACCCATGATTCGGCGATCCGTGCGCTCAATCGCGATTGGCGCGGCCTCGACGCGCCGACCAACGTGCTGTCGTTCCCGGCCCGGCCGGCGCGCGGCCGCAAGCCCGCGCGCACGGCTCAATCCGCGCATCTCGGCGACATCGTCATCGCCTACCAGACCATGGCGCGCGAGGCCAAAATCGAGGACAAGCCGTTCCGGCATCATCTCGCGCATCTGGCGATCCATGGTTATCTGCACCTGCTGGGCTACGACCACGAAAGCGACCGCGATGCGCGGACGATGGAGCGGATGGAGGTCAAGATCCTCGCTCGTCTCGCTGTGCCCGATCCCTATGCCGCGCGCGATGCGGCGAGCTGAGGCGCGTCATGCCTGACTCCGACGCGCCGGGCCGTCCGGCCGAGCAAACCGGCGCAACCTACGACCAGCGCAACCTTCCGGTGCCGGTGTCGCACCGGCCCGAGGTTCCGTCCGACGAGGGCTTCTTCGCCCGGCTTGCCCGCGCGCTGTTCGGCTGGAAGTCGGGATCGACCCGCGCCGACATCGAGGTGGTGCTGGAAGCGGCGCTGCCCGGCGAAACCGGCGTAACGCCGATCGAACGCACCATGCTGCAGAATATCCTGGCGCTGCACAAGCGCCGGATCGAGGACGTCATGGTGCCGCGCTCCGACATCGTCGCCGTGCAGCAGGAGATATCGCTCGGCGAGCTGATGAAGGTGTTCCGGGTCGCGGCCCACTCACGGCTGGTGGTCTACAACGACACGCTCGACGATCCGATCGGCATGGTCCACATCCGCGACCTGATCGCCTTGATGACGACGCGCGCCACCGTCAGCGCCGCGAAGACCGTCAAGCGCCGGAAGCCGCTCCCCGCAGGTCTCGACCTCAAGACGATCGATCTCTCGCTGCCGCTTGCCGCCACCCGGCTGGTGCGCGAGATGCTGTTCGTGCCGCCGTCGATGCCGGCGCTCGATCTGCTGGCCAAGATGCAGGCGACGCATATCCACCTCGCGCTGGTCGTCGACGAGTACGGCGGCACCGACGGCCTGGTCTCGATGGAGGACATCGTCGAGCAGATCGTCGGCGACATTTCCGACGAGCACGATGAGGACACGACGCCGTCCGTGGTGCGCCAGGCCGACGGCTCGTTCGTGGCCGACGCCCGCGCCAGCCTCGAGGACGTGACCGCGACCATCGGCGCCGAGTTCGACGCCGGCGAGGCCGCCAAGGAGGTCGACACCATCGGCGGCTACCTGATGACCCAGGTCGGCCGGCTGCCGCTGCGCGGCGAGCTGGTGCCGGGACCCGAAGGATTCGAGATCGAGGTGCTGGATGCCGATCCGCGCCGGATCAAGAAGGTCAGGATTCATCGCCGCAAGGATCGCGTTGCCGCACGCGAGCGCGAGGCCAAGCGCCGCGCCGCGGCGCCCGACACCGCGAGCCCGGCGACCGCGCCCGCGCCATCGCCATCGCCATCGCCCGAACCCGCCGCCGAGCAACCCGCAGACCGTCCGCCGGACGCAACGCCGCCCAAACCCCAAAGCAACCCGTGACCCTCGCCGAGACCCACGCCCCGACCGTGCCGATCACGCGACTCGCGCACGCGGTCGTGCTGGCCTGGGGGTGGCGGCGCGCGTCGATCGCTTTTACGGCCGGCGCACTGTCGGCGCTGGCACTGGCGCCGACCGACGTGTGGCCGCTGTTGTTCGTGACCTTTCCGGTCCTGGTGTGGCTGGTCGACGGCGCCGCGGCCGGACGTCTCGGCGGCCTGCCGAGCGCGGCGGTCGCCGGCTGGTGGTTCGGCTTCGGCTATTTCCTCGCCGGGCTCTACTGGGTCGGCTACGCCTTCCTGGTCGATCCGAAAGTGTTCGGCTGGCTGCTGCCGTTCGCGGTCGTCGGATTGCCCGCGGGCCTCGCCGTGTTCACCGCCTTCGGCTTCGCGCTGGCGCGGATGCTGTGGACGCGCGGGCCGATCCGGCTGCTCGCGCTCGCGGTGGCGCTCACCGCCGCCGAATGGCTGCGCGGACATCTGCTGAGCGGCTTTCCGTGGAACGCCTATGGCTATGCGCTCACCGGTCCGCTGGTGCTGGCGCAGAGCGCGGCGCTGCTCGGCGTCTGGGGACTGACATTTTTGGCGGTGGCGATCTTCTCGACGCCGGCGGTGCTCGCCGACGAGCATGCCGACACGCCGCGGCCGTGGCGGCCGATGATCATCGGCGTGGCGGTGCTCGCCGCGCTGGCGCTCTACGGCACGATACGGCTGGCGCTGGCGCCGACCGAGTTCGTCGATGGCGTGCGATTGCGGATCATGCAGCCCAATCTGCAGCAGGGCGAGAAGTTCAACTATTCATC
>CAMDEB010000091.1 GCA_945893085.1 Rhodoplanes serenus
GCCGGACGCTGCCGCCAAGGCCTTCAGCCGCGAGGTCGCGGAGCGAATCTTCTCCAACGCATTCACGCCGCAACGGCAGCAGGCCGTGGAGCGCTCGCAGCAGTTGGTGGGTGAGAAATAGCGCTGTCGTGCCCGGAATATGCCCGGCAACATGGCGGTGCTGGTCAGCGCGGCGCAGCTTGGGCTCAGGACTCTGGAAGATGTGGCTCGCGGCATCATTTGGTACGGCACTCGCTGCCTGAGCTCTGCACTCCTCATGCCAGATGACGTCGCATCCACTCCGCCAAGTCCTTCACCGCATCCTGCAGCTTGAACTGCGGCTCCCAGCCGAGATGGCGCCTGGCGCGGCTCAGGTCGGCGTGGGTGTCGCGGTTCGACAGCGAAACGCCGGTCCCCGCCGGCGCCTCGAACTTCACCTTGGCGCCGGGAATGACAGTGCCGATCGCCGCGGCCATCTCGTTCGGCGTGGTGATCGCGCCCATGGTGATGTTGAACACGCCGGAGCCCAAATCCTTGGCGTCGAGCGCCAGCACGGTGGCGCGGGCCGCATCCTTGGAATAGACCCACTCCATCACGCCCGGCGGGATGGTCGCCTCACGGCCGGCGAGCGCGTTGCGCATCGCCTCGCGGAGGAGGTTCGACGGTCCGCCGCCGCCGGCGCCGCTCCACGGCCCGAACACCGCGCCGTAGCGCAGCCCGGCGAACTCGATGCCGCACCACTTGGCGTAGTTGAGGCCGAGGCTTTCGACCGCCTGCTTGGTGGCCGCGTAGAACGTGGTCGGCCGCGGGAACGACTCTTCCTTGCCGAAATGGCTGCCGTCCTCGCCGCCTTCGAGGTAGTGGTTGAGCACGCTCGACGACGACACCACGACGCGCTTGAGGCCGCTCACGCGCGCCGCCTCCAGCACGTTCACGGTGCCCATGATGTTGAGGTTGATCGCCGAGTAGGGGGCCTTCTGCGCGCCGAGGGTGAGCAGCGGATTGGCAGCCGTATGTGCAATACGTGTGATGCCGTGGCTGCGCAGCGCATCGACGATCGAGAGCGGCCGCAGCACGTCGCCCTGGATCAGCGTCACCTTGTCGAGATCGACGATCTGGCCGATCGCCTGCGGCTGCGCGGCGTGGTCCATCAGCACGGGCTTCTCGCCGCGCTCGACCAGAATGCGCGCGACCTGCGAGCCGATCAGCCCCGCCCCGATCACCAGTGTGGTCATGCGATCCTCCTTTGTCTCCGGCCAGCCGGCTCGCCAGCCGACATGTTTGGCGGTATTCTCCCGGCGAATGGGCACCAAGAGAAGCCCAGCGAGGGAATCATGGCGAAATATCTTCTGGTCAGCTTCAAGACCTGCCCGTGGGTGCAGCGCGCGGCGATCGTTTTGCGCGAGAAGAACGTCGAATTCGAGTTCCGCCATATCGATCGGGACAATCGCCCCGACTGGTTTCTTGCCATTTCACCACACAAGAAGGTGCCGGTGCTCAGTATCGACGGAAAGGTGTCGCTGTTTGAATCGAACGCGATCGCCGAATATCTCGACGAGACGATCGCGCCCCGGCTGCATCCGGACGATCCGGTGCTTCGCGCGGTCAACCGGGCCTGGACCGATTATCTGCCGACCTTCGCCGAAATGGTGACCGGCTCGGCCTACGCGGACGACGAGGCGGAGCACAAGGAAGCCATCGCGCAAATTCCGCTGGCGTTCGCGCGGCTCGAAGGCGCGCTCGAAAAGCAGGGCGCCGGGCCGTTCTTCAACGGCGCGAAATATTCGCTGGTCGACGCCGCCTATGCGCCGTTCCTGCAGCGCTATGACTTCCTCGACCGCATCAAGCCGCTCGGCGTGATCGAAAAATTCCCGCGCGTGAAGGGCTGGGCCGAAGTGCTGCTCAAGCGGCCTTCGACGCATTCGTTCCCGGAATCCGAATTTGAACCGCTCTACCGGCGCAATGTGAAGAACCGCAAGAACTACCTGTCGCAGTTCGTCGCCGATGCGGCGGTCGCGGCGGAGTAGCGCTATTCCGCCGGCCGCTTGCCCGCCTTTGCCTCCTCGCGCACCTTGGCGATCACGGCGTTCAATTCGCCGCCGTAAAGGAAGATCGACGCGGTGACGTAGAGGAATACCAGCGCGATCATCACCGAGGCGAGGCCGGCGTAATACGTCACATAGGTGTAGGCGAAGCCCGACAGGTAGTCGCCGAACAATTCGCCGGCCAGCAGCCACAGCGCCAGGGTGACGATGATGCCCGGCGCGAGCTCCAGCAGCCGGCGCCGGCCCGCGGGCAGCCACTTGTGCACGATCACCAGCGCCACGATCAGCACGGTCGAGGCCACCGTGATGCGCAGGAAGTTGAACAGCGGCCAGAGCGGGTCGAGCACCGGGGCATAACGCACCGCGGTGGCGAAGATCAGCGGCGCCAGCACCACCAGGAACGCCAGCGCCAGCAGGCCGATCGCCGCCACCAGCACGTAGCCGATCGATTCCAGCCGCAGCAGCCACCAGCTCCGCGTCTCCGCCACGCCGTAGGCGCGGTTGAGCCCGATGCGCAGGCTCTCGATGCCGCTCGATGCGAAAAAGATCGCCAGCGCCACGCCGATGGTGAGCAGGTCGCCGCGCGCGGTGGTCAGCACGTTGCGGACCTCGGTGGCGATCGGCGTCGCCACCTCGGTCGGCCACATCTCCAGCAGGAGATTGGCGACCTCGTCGGCCAGGTTCTTGGTGCCGAAAAAGCCGGCGATGGCGGTGACCAGGATCAGGAACGGGAACAGCGACATCAGCGCCGACAGCGCGATGTGGCTGGCGATCGCCCAGCCGTCGTCGGCGAGGAACTTGGTATAGGCGTCCAGCGCGACGCGATAGCAGAGGCGCAGCATTCGCACCGCTGTCTCCAGGCGGGAACGACAGAGACTGGAATCGCGGATTATCGCGGTCTTGGCAAGAGAATCCTGACGGAGCGGGCTATGGCCGGCGACCGGTCACGCCGCCTGCACGTCGGCAAGGAAGCGCTGCACCTCGGCATCGAGATTTTCGGCCTCGATGGCGAGCGCGTCGGCGAGCGATTTGACGTCATTGGCGGTGGTGCGGGCGTCCACGCTGGAGCCCGCGACCCGGCTCATCGCCTCGGAGCCGCTTTGCGCTTCCATCGAAGCGCGGTTGACGCCGTCGGCGATCGTCGAGACCGCCGAATTCTGCTCCTCGACCGTGCCTGCGACGGTCAAGGCGATCGACGACATCTCGGCGATGATACCGTTGACCTGCTCGATCGCCTGCGCCGCGTCGGCAGCGGCGCTTTGGATCGAGCCGACCTGGTCGGCGATCTCCTCAGTCGCCTTGGCGGTCTGGCCGGCGAGCGATTTGACCTCGGAGGCCACGACCGCGAAGCCGCGCCCGGCATCTCCGGCGCGGGCCGCTTCGATCGTTGCATTGAGCGCGAGCAGGTTGGTCTGCGCCGCGATCGCCTGGATCAGGCCGATCACCTCGCCGATGCGCGTGGCGGCGTCGCCCAGATCGGTCATGGTCTTGGCGGTGCGGATCGCCTCGGAGACGGCGCGGTTCGCGACCTCGGTGGACTTGGCGGCCTGGCCGGCGATCTCGCTGATCGAGGCCGCAAGCTCCTCGACGGAGCCCGCCGCCGCGGTGACGTTCTGCGAAGCGGCGCCAACCCGCATTTCGGCGGTGCGCGCGTCGGCCGACACCGCGTCGGCGGCGCCGTTGAGCTTGGTCGAGGACAGCTCCAACTGGCCCGCCGCGCCCCGCAGCTTGCCCAGCGCCTGCTGCACCGACTGCCGGAACGAGGCAATGGTCGAGGCAATGCTGTCGCCGCGGCGCTCGCGCGCGCGATTGGCTTCGGACTGCGCCGTGGCCAGTTGCTCGCGCTCGATCATGGTGTCGCGGAACACGATGACGGTGCGCGCCATGGCCCCGATCTCGTCGGACATGCGCGTGGCGGGCAGCGTGGCCGAGGTGTCGCCGCCGGCGAGCCGTGTCATCACGTCGGCAAGGCCATTGAGCGGCCGGGTGATGCTGCGGCCGATCAGCCAGCTGCAGCCGAGGCCGATCAGCACCGCCGCGCAGCCCACCCAGATGATGATGTACTTGGTGCGATCCTGTGATGCGCTCAGCACGGCGGACGCCGCGGCCGCGTTGCGCCGGGCCGAGGTGATGATCTCGTCGGCGACCGGCATCATGTTCTGGGTGTCGCGATCGATCAGCACGATCAGCGGTCCGACCTTGCCGATGCTCGCGATCCATTCGGCGAACGTGTCGGCGTAGGCTTTGACCTGCTGCTCGAGCTGCTCCTTCATGATCGCCGCGCCGATGATGGCGTTCAGCGTGCGATTGAAGGTCCTGAACTCCTCGAAGAATGCGGTTTCCAGGAGCAGCGCGCCGGTCAGCCGGTACTCGCTTTCGTGGCGGCGCATGGTCAGGAGCGAGACCAAGAGCTTCTGCGAGTCGGATTGCTGCATCCACGACATGTCTTCGTTGATGATGCGCTCGACGGTCGCCGCCGCGGTGGTCATGCGGTGTCGCGTGCCGTCGGTTTCGGTGAAGCCCAGGGCTTTCTGATTGCGGGTGAGATCGGCGAAGTTGCCGATGACCTCGGTCAGGCGGACGCGCAACGGGATCAGGTGCTGCCGCTCGGCATTGTCGATCGCGCTCTCGAGGATCGCGAGGCTGCGCAGCGCGAGCGCGTGGGCGGTTTCAAAGGCCTTGATCGTGTCGACGCTCGGCCGCGCGCCGAAATCGCGGGCGTGAATCCGCATCGCCGCCAGCGATCCCTTGAAATCCTGGCTGGTGTCCGCCAGCGCGCCGGCGCGCTTGACGCTTTCGAACGCGTCATCGACCTCGGCTTCACCGCCGATGAAGGCCGCGCCATTGGCCAGAAAGCCGACCACCGGGATCACCGCCAGCACCACGATGCGGGCGCGGACCGAGAGTCCGGAGATGATGTGGGGAACGGACAATGTCATGGGGAGCGGCGATCCACGCGGGTGCGCTCTCGGAGCGGCGGTATGGGCGTAGTCCGCTGAAATAAAGCCGGAAAATGGTTAACAATGTCGAAAAATCAGGTGTTCCGCCGTTCGAGGAGGCATCCTGCCCGTTCCCGCGGCACCCGCCGGGTGGCATACCGCAACATTGAAATCTGCATTGCAGCTTCGGTTTGTGCGCTGCACAATCGACCCCTCGGCCGGGCCTGAGCCCGTCAACGGAGACGCTGATGCCACAAGCCGCCCCGTCCCTCGCTGCCGGGCACGATCTGGTCAGCATGGCGCATGGCGCACTGGCCGCCGTCGATGCGCTGCTGTCGGACGCATCCGCAAAGGTGCGCGAGCGCGTGACGATCGAAGGCCGAGCGGTCGGGCGCATGTTCGACCGCGAGCAGCGCGCGACCCACGGCTTGGCGTGGCTCGCGACCTATGTCGAGGCGGTGCGCCAGCTCGACGCCTATGCCGAGCGGATGCATGCGGCCGGCCAGCTCGGCGAGATCGAGACGCTGCTGGTGCGCATCGGGCTCGGCGAGTTCCTGGCGCAGATCACGGGCGGCATTCCGATCAGCCAGGGCGAAATCGTGCGGCCGGCCGATCTCGGGCTCTCCGCCGCGCAAGTCGCGGCGCGCGTCACGCCGGACGTCGAGGCGCTGATCGCGTCGGGCAACACGGCGGCGCGCCGCCAGCGCCTGGTCGAGCTGATGCGGGTCGATCAGAACGCCACGGTCGGCGCCTGCGGACTCGAGGACACGCTGGAATCGATCCGTGAGGAGATGCGCAAGTTCGCCGACAGCGAGGTCGCAGGCCACGCCCAAGGCTGGCACCGCACCAACAGCTACATCCCGCTGGACGTCATCGGCCAGATGGCGGAGCTCGGCGTGTTCGGTCTCACCATCCCCGAAGACTACGGCGGCATGGGGCTGGGCAAGGAGTCGATGTGCGTCGTCTCCGAGGAGTTGTCGCGCGGCTATATCGGCGTCGGTTCGCTCGGCACCCGTTCGGAGATCGCAGCCGAGCTCATCCTGGGCAGCGGCACCGAGGACCAGAAGCGCAAGTGGCTGCCGAAGCTCGCCTCGGGCGAGGTGCTGCCGACGGCGGTGTTCACCGAGCCCAACACCGGCTCCGACCTGGCTTCGATCACGACGCGCGCGGTGCGCGAGGGCGACGTCTACAAGGTCTACGGCAACAAGACCTGGATCACGCATCCGGTGCGCGCCGACCTGATGACGCTGCTGGTGCGCACCAACCCGAAGGAGGCCGGCCACCGCGGCCTGTCGATGCTGCTCGCCGAGAAGCCGCGCGGCAGCGACGCCGAGCCGTTCCCGGCGGCCGGCATGACCGGCACCGAAATCGAGGTCATCGGCTATCGCGGCATGAAGGAGTTCGAGATCGCCTTCGACGGCTTCGAGGTGAAGGCCGAGAACATTCTCGGCGGCGTCGAGGGGCTCGGCTTCAAGCAGCTCATGAGCACGTTCGAATCCGCCCGCATCCAGACCGCGGCGCGGGCGATCGGCGTGGCGCAGTCGGCGATGGAGCTGGCGCTGGACTACGCGAAGAACCGCAAGCAGTTCGGCGGCCCGATCCTCGATTTCCCGCGCGTCGCCGACAAGATCGCGATGATGGCGGTCGAGATCATGATCGCGCGCCAGCTCACGTACTTTGCCGCCCGGCAGAAGGATTCCGGGCGCCGCTGCGATCTCGAAGCCGGCATGGCCAAGCTGCTCGCCGCCCGCGTCGCCTGGGCCGCCGCCGACAACGCGGTGCAGATCCACGGCGGCAACGGCTTCGCGATCGAGTTCCCGATTTCGCGCATCCTGTGCGACGCCCGCATCCTGTCGATCTTCGAGGGCGCCGCCGAAATCCAGGCGCAGGTGATCGCCCGGCGGCTGCTCGACGGCTCGAACTAGCGTTTCCACGGCCATGACAAACCAGCCGGCGGCAAAAGTGCTGACTGGCAAGCTGAAAAAGAACGCGTTAGCTTGGGGATGATGTCGTCAGTTGCGACACCGCCAAGATCAAGAATTTTCTTCGTACAACGTCGATAACGCCAAGGGAGGGTACAGTGCTTCTCCGATCGAATTCCCTTGTTGTCATGATCCGCACGACCGTGTTGGCGCTCGCAGCGATGTGGCTTATGCCACCTGGCTCTGCCGCGGCCGACGAGGTTGCGAAATATCCCGACAAACCCGTTCGCATCGTCCTCGGGTTTTCGGCGGGCAGCCCCTCCGATGTGGCGTCCCGTGTCATTGGTGAGAAACTCGCCGAGATATGGAAGCAGCCGTTCCTTACGGAGTATCGACCGGGTGCAGGAGGCGGCCTCGCCGCCCAGAGCGTGGCCAAGGCCGCGCCGGATGGCTACACGCTGCTCGGAGTGTCGGCGTCGTACATCATCCAGCCGGCGATTTCTTCCACGAAGCTTTATAGCGCGCAGGATTTTACTGCCATCACCACCACCATCAGCGTGCCCAACGTGCTCGTGGTGAATCCGTCGCTTGGCGCCAAATCCGTCAAGGATCTCGTGGCAATGGCAAAGGCAAAACCGGGCGAATTGCTGTTTTCCTCCGGCGGGGTCGGAAGCGGCACGCATTTCTCGGCGGAACTTTTCAAGAGCCTCACCGCCATCGACGTCCGACACGTGCCCTACAGAGGCATCCCGGAGGCACTTACGGAGGTGGTCGCCGGTCGAATTCATTTCACGTTCTCGCCGTTGTCCAACGTGTTGCCGCTTCTGAGCACGGGTGAAGTGGTTGCGCTTGGGGTCGCACCGGCGACGCGCGCTGCTGCGCTACCCAATGTGCCGACGCTCGCGGAGGCCGGCGTCTCGGGATACGGCTGGGATACCTGGTTCGGGTTGCTCGCGCCGGCAAAAACGCCGCCCGCGATCGTGAAGGCCTTAAATCGGGAGATCGTGCGGATCATTCAGCTTCCGGATGTGAAGAAGCGGTGGGACCCGATCGGAGCCGAAGCCTTGCCCATGACCCCGGAAGGATTCGACAAATATCTTTCGGACCAATCTCAACTGGTCAACAAACTCGTCAAGGCAGCCAACATTGAAGCGAAGTAGCCGCCGGCATTTCGCCGTTCCGGTCTGCCGGCTCCGGCGTGCGTGCGCCGCGCTCAATCAGAAAACTGACCTTAGGAGATAGAGAGCCGATGCGACTGAAGATTTTTCCCTGGCTTGGGCAGGAGTTCATTTCGCTGTCGTGGGAAGGCAACGGTGAAGGAACGGTCGACGACGAAATTCGCGAGGTGTACGCGCGATTTTCCGAATGGCTGCGCTCGTTCGGGCTGACGCTCGATCACACGGTTCGCACGCGGCAGTTTTGCAGCAGCATGGGAACCTGGCAGGCCGCGTCGGCTGCGCGCGGGCGCATCCTGACTGGGGCGGCCCGGTCGGTCAGCTCGAGTCACGTCCGGCCGGATCGCCTTTCCGGCAAGGCGCGGGTCAGCGCGGACCTTCTGGCGATGGTCCCGCCGGCGACCGGCGAGCGCAAGATATTGAAAGAATACGAACCGCAGACCGTGGTGCTGCGGCATTTGACCTGGGGCGGAATCGTGTTTCTCTCCGGCGTCACCGACATGACCCATGTGACGCTCGACGAGCAATTTCCGGTGATCATCGGGCGTCTGTCCGACTCGCTCGCCGACGCGAACGTGTCATGGGACAAGGTGGCGCGCGCGTCGTTCTTCCTGCATCGCGACGAAACGTTGGAGGACCTGCGCGAGCGCTTCGCCCAGGCGGTCGGTGCGCGGATTCCCGCGGTCGACTACACGTTTGTCGACTCGCGGCAGGGCAAGCGCCTGGAGATCGAGCTGACTGCCAAGCTTATTTGAATACGAATTTATTCGGCGGCTTCGAGCCGAGCGGCCATCAGGGCCGCGTTGGCTTCCGCGAGGGCGGTCTGGTCGGCGAGCTTCTGCCAGGACTGTGCCAGCCGCAGCAGGATGGGGGCGTCCATCGGCTGCGCGGACAGCGCAAGCTCCACGCATTGCCGGGCATTCTTTTGATATTCGTCCACCGCGCCCATCGCACCCCTCAAGCTTCGGTGCGGGATAATGCCTAAAAGGTAGACATGGTTCCGTGCATGCCGCTTTTGACGGCTTACCGACTCTTCAGGTCGTCGAGCGCCGCGGCCACCGCCGCGGCCATCGGCGTGCGGGGAACCTCGCCGATCGCGGCCTTGAGCTTGCTGCCGTCGATCCGGTGCGGGATGCGCCACAGATATTCGATCTCCCCCAGTTCGCGGCCGATGGCGAGCATTTGGCCGAAGGTCTTGATCATCCACCAGCTCATCCGCCGCACATTGAACTTGCGCTTGGTGGCGGTTTCGATCGCGACGACAAGCTGGTTTCCGGTCATCGCATGGCCGGGGAATCCGAACTCCTCGAAGGCGGCGAATTTTTCGCGCTGCTCGGCGAGCAACACCGCCGCCTTGGCGAGGTCGGGCAGATAGGCCCATTCGTGCACCACGTCGAACGGCCCTGGATAGGTGATGCGGTTCGCGGCCATGTCCTTGACCACCACCAGGTCGAACCACGAGCCGCGGCCGCCGCCGTAGAAATCTCCCGCCCGCAGGATCAAGGCCCGCATGCCGCGCTCGGTGGCTTCGCGGATCCGCTGCTCCATCAGCTTGCGGATCAATCCCTTGCGCATGGTCGGGCGCTGCGGCGTGGTCTCGTCGAGCGTCTCCGGCATGGTGGCGCCGTAGTTGTAGACATTGCCGGGCACGAGCAGCGTCGCGCCGGCCTTTTCCGCCGCTTCGATCGCGACATAGGTCAGCGACATCGACAGCCGCTCCCACTCGGTGATCAGCGGATTGAGCGCATGCACCACCACGTCGGCGCCCCGCGCCGCTTCGATGATGTCGGGGTGCTCCACCGCTTCGACGATCCGGGTGCGGCGCGGCGCGAAATCCGATCGGCCAGAGCGAACCAGGCTGGTCACCTCCCAGCCGGCGTCGCGGAACGCCTCGGCCGCGGCATAGCCGAAACGTCCGGTGGCGCCCAACACCAGAACGCGGCTCATGCGCCGGCCCGGAGCGCGGCGTGCGTGCGCAGTTTAAACTTGGGCGTGTTGGTCATGGTCTTCATCGCCGGTTGTAAAATCGACGCCGTTGTAAAATCAAGGCGCGGTGCTACATGGTCGGGCAGAGGAACAGGTGATGTCCGGGTTTTTTGCGCAGTATCTCGTCCCGATTGCCATTGGCGCGGTTGCGGTCGTGCTGGTGCTCGGCCTGGTCAACATGATGCGCGGCGGCTCGCCGAATCGCTCGCAGAAGCTGATGCGCTTGCGCGTGCTGCTGCAGTTCGTCGCCATCGTCGTCATCATGGCGACGATCTGGGCGATGGGACGCTAGCGCGGCGTTTATCGCATCGGTACCGCGCGCATATATTCCACCTTGGGTTTCTTCGCCTTTGCCTTCGCTGTCGCTTTCTTGGCCTTCTTCTTGGCGGCGGAGAAATCCGTGGGCCGCTGCGCGGCGCTGAGCGCGGGCGCGCTGCCGGCCGAGGCCGGAATGGCGGCAGGCATCAGCAGAATGGCCGCGATGGCGGCGGCGATGGTCAGGCGCATGGGAGTCTCCCTCATTGGTTCCCGGTCACTGTAGGATAGAATAGACCGAACGCCGGAATCCGCCACTCCCGCGCATGAGGCCGACATGGTCGTATTGAACCGCATCTACACGCGCACCGGCGACGACGGCACCACCGCGCTCGGCAGCGGCGCGCGGCGCAAGAAGTACGACCTGCGCGTCGCAGCCTACGGCACCTTGGACGAGGTCAACGCGGTGATGGGGATGGTCAGACTCCACACCGCCGGCAACGCCGCGCTCGATACGGCGCTCGGGCGCATCCAGAACGACCTGTTCGACGTCGAGGCCGACCTTTGCCTGTCCGAGAAGGGACCGGGCGGCGCGCGCTTGACGGTCACCGACGCGCAGGTCGAGTGGCTCGAAGGCGAGATCGACCGGCTCAACGCCGATCTCGAGCCGCTGCGCTCCTTCATCCTGCCGGGCGGCAGTCCGGCGGCGGCCTACCTTCACCTTGCGCGCACGATCTGCCGGCGCGCCGAGCGCATCATGGTCGAGCTCAAGGACCAGCCGGGCGAGACCGTCACCGACGCCTCGCTCAAATACGTCAACCGGCTTTCGGACTTTCTGTTCGTCGCCAGCCGCCATGCCAACGACAAGGGCAAGAAGGACGTGCTCTGGGCGCCGGGGCAGAACCGATAATCGGCGCGCCGCGCCGCGTCGCGCGCCCGCAGGTGGCGTTGACCCCGAATTGAGCGGCTATTAGGGTGCGCCGCACCAAATCGCGGGCCGATTCCTGCCCGGCGGAGCAGACCTGAGAAACATGAAAATCCTGGTGCCCGTAAAACGGGTGGTGGACAAGGACATCAAAATTCGCGTCAAGGCGGACGGTTCGGGGGTCGAACTCGCCAACGTGAAAATGTCGATGAACCCGTTCGACGAGATCGCGGTCGAAGAGGCGATCCGGCTCAAGGAAGCGGGCAAGGCGACCGAGATCATCGCGGTTTCGATCGGACCGCAGCAGGCGTCGGAGACCATCCGCACCGCGCTCGCCATGGGCGCCGACCGCGGCATCCTGGTGAAGGTCGACGGGCCGGTCGAGCCGCTCGCGGTGGCGAAAATCCTCAAAGCCGTGATCGACGCCGAGCAGCCCGGCCTGGTCATCCTCGGCAAGCAGGCGATCGACGACGATTGCAACCAGACCGGCCAGATGCTGGCGGCGCTGACCGGCTGGCCGCAGGGCACCTTCGCCAGCAAGATCGTGATCGAGGGCACCGATGTCCAGGTGACGCGCGAGGTCGACGGCGGATTGCAGACCGTGAAGCTGAAGGGCCCAGCGATCGTCACCACCGACCTGCGGCTGAATGAGCCGCGTTACGCCAGCCTGCCGAACATCATGAAGGCGAAGAAGAAGCCGATCGATGAAAAGACTCCGGACGCCTACGGCGTCGACGCCAAGCCGCGCCTCGAAGTGGTGAAGACCGTAGAGCCCGCCGGCCGCAAGGCTGGCGCCAAGGTCGGCTCGGCCGCCGAGTTGGTCGCCAAGCTCAAGGACGCGGGAGTGATCGGATGACCACGCTGCTGCTCGCCGAACACGACAACAAGACGCTGAAGGATGCCACCAACAAGACGTTGACCGCCGCCAAGGCGCTCGGCGCCGACGTGCATGTGCTGGTCGCAGGCGCGGGCTGCAAGGCGGTCGCAGATGCCGCCGCCAAGCTCGATGGGGTGGCCAAGGTGCTGCTTGCGGATGCGGCGGTCTACGAGCACTGGCTCGCCGAGCCGCTCGCCGCGCTGATCGTGTCGCTTGCGGGGAACTACGACGCCATCGTCGCGCCGGCGACCACCACCGGCAAGAACGTCATGCCGCGGGTGGCGGCGTTGCTCGACGTCATGCAGGTATCCGAGATCAGCAAGGTGATCGCGCCCGACACGTTCGAGCGGCCGATCTACGCCGGCAACGCGATCCAGGCCGTGACGTCGAAGGACGC
>CAMDEB010000092.1 GCA_945893085.1 Rhodoplanes serenus
AACCGCCGCAACAACCCGCTCCCGTAGATCAAGCGAATAGGGTCGAGCCATTGGATGCTGGCCTCCATCCCAGCCAGCATCTTGAATCAGAACCGCTCCGATTTGGGAATCCCAAAATCGATTCAGTCCCAATGAATCAGACTCTAGCCGAGGCCGACCCGCTTGAACGCCCGGCTGATCCAGGAGCCTTTGTTTTCGGCAGGCTCCAGGCCGCCCGATTTCACCAGGCTGTAGGCGTTCTGGTACCAGGGGCTGTCCGGGAAGTTGTGGCCGAGCACGGCGGCGGCAGTCTGCGCCTCGTTGACGACGCCGAGCGTCATGTAGGCTTCGGTCAGGCGCATCAGCGCCTCTTCGACGTGCCGCGTGGTCTGATATTGCGTGACCACCACCTTGAAGCGGTTGATCGCGCCGGTGAAGTCCTTCTTTTCCATGTAGTAGCGCGCGATCAGCATTTCCTTGCCGGCGAGCTGATCGCGGGCGATGTCGATTTTTTTCTTCGCGTTGACCGCGTATTCGGTGTTCGGAAATTTGCGCACCACCTCTTCGAGCGCGGCGAGCGCCTTCTCGGTGCGCGCCTGGTCGCGCGAGATGTCGGTGATCTGGTCGAAATAGGACGAGCCGATCAGGAACTGCGCATAGGCCGCGTCCGAGCTGCCCGGATGCAGCGTCACGTAGCGCCGCGCGGCGTTGACCGCATCGTCGTATTCGCGGGCCTCGTAGTGGGCGTAGGCCGTCATGATGAGCGACTTGCGCGCCCAATCGGAATAGGGGTGCTGGCGCTCGACCTCCTGGAATTTCTTGGCGGCGTCCTTGTACTCCTGCTTCTGGTTCAGCAGGTAGACGCCCTCGTTGTAGAGCTTGTCGGCGGGCTCATCGGGAATGGCCGCTTCCTTGTCGCCGAACAGGCTGCAGCCGCCGAGCGGAACGACCGCAAGCGCCAGCGCGAGCAGCCACGCCGGCGACGCGCGCCGGCCGGCATAAGACGAAGGGTGCGAACGCGACAGCATGCGGTGCGATGGATCCGGAATGGTCTTAAAGCCCCCAGCGCGACGTGGCCCGCGCCCTATCTATTTGAAAAGTAAAGGTTGACCAACCGTTTAAGCGGACATTCTGCCGGGAATAAGGCGATTTCCGCGCTCAGGAAACGTCCGGCGCATAGGCCGGAACGGCCATTCCGGCCGCGACATCGGCGTGGCCGCGGATCGGGCGGCGGGGCGCCTCGTGCCGGATTTCCTGTCGGGTGTCTTGACCCTCCACCAGGGCCCAGGCGGTCGGGTCGGACATCAACGCGGAGAGCACCGCGTGGTTGAGCTTGTGGCCGCCGCGCACCGAACGGTAGGCGCCGCGCAACGGCGCGCCGGCCAGCGTGAGATCGCCGATCGCATCGAGCGCCTTGTGGCGGGCGAACTCGTCCGGGAAGCGCAGGCCTTCGGGATTGAGCACCCGGTTGTCCGTGATGACGAGGGTGTTTTCGAACGAGGCGCCGAGCGCGTAGCCCGCGCTCCAAAGCTTGGCCACGTCGCGCATGAAGCCGAAGGTGCGCGCCCGCGCCAACTCGCGGCGGAACGTCTCGGGATCGAGATCAAGCGCGAGCGATTGCCGGCCGATCAGCGCATTGTCGAAATCGATGTCGACCTCGATGCGGAAACCGTTCGCATGGGGCCTGAGCTCGCCATAGGCATCGCCGGTGGCGACGCGGACGGTCTTGAGAACCTGGATGTAACGGCGGGGCGCGGCCAGGGTGACCACGCCGGCGCGATCGATCGCGGCGACAAACGGCGCCGCGCTGCCATCCATGATCGGCACTTCGGGACCGTCGAGCTCGATGATGGCGTTGTCGACGCCGAGACCGGACAGCGCCGACAGCACATGCTCGGCGGTGGAGCAGAGCGGGCCGGTGGCGTCGCCGAGCACGGTTGCGAATTCGGTCGCGGTGACCGAACGCACGTCGGCGCGGATTTCGCGGTCGGGACGGCCATCGCAGCCGGAGCGAACGAAGACGATGCCGGTGTTGGCATCGGCCGGCAGCAATGTGAGGGTGGCCGGCGCGCCGGAATGCACGCCAATACCGCTGACTGCGGCCTGGCTGCGAAGCGTGGTCTGCCTACCAGCTTTCATGAATGATAATCGCGCTCATCGGCTTCAGAGGCACGCCATGAGCGCATCCCCGCGGGATCTGAAGGTCCCTTAAACTCGCCAACAAACGTCGGAGGATGCCCCTACGGCCCGAACCGTCGAATCCCCACCGACCCCCGGCGAAACCCCTTTTCCGTCAAGCACCTTAGCCCTGATCAGGGACAAGGCAACTCACGCTTTCTTACCGACTGTTACCTTCAAACCGCCACAAAGCGGCCAAAAACGCGACGGGAATCACAGTCGCCAACCCCGCCGAACGACATTCCATCGGTGCTGCAAGGCTTTCCGGCAGCGTCGCCATATTATGGAACGTTATGGTAAATCAACACGTTGGCTACGCTCGTAACCAAAACCCCAGTCAAGCATCCGGGAAAGCCGGTCCCGGCCGCTGGCGGCCGGGACCGTTTTAGCAACCGCTCAGTTCGCCTGGCGGCGCAGGAAGGCCGGGATGTCGAGCTGGTCGTCATCCACAGGCTTATGCACCGGGGCCTGGCGGCCGTGCTGGTCGAGCCCCTGAGGCGCCGGCCGCCTGGCGTATTCGGGCACCGGGTCCGGTCGGGTTGGCTGGGTCCGGGGCTCCTGGATGCGTGGCTCCTGAGCCGGCGGCTCCTGTGCGCGCTGCTGCGGATACGGCGGCAGGCGATCGATGGTTTGCGGCGTCGCGGCCTCCGGCGCGGTTGGCGCTTCTTCGCGCCGGCCAAGACCGACCGAGGCCAGCCGCTGCAGCAGCGTCAGGCGCCGCTTCTCGGGATGCTCCTCCTGGAGCTCGCCGCGCTTGGCGCGGATTTCGTTCTGCCCCGGGATCGGCAGTTCGTCGATGCGCGGCATGCGCGGAGCGCGGTTCGCCGGCCGCTCGGCCTGCGGCGGGATGAACGCCTTCGGCGTGTCCTGCGGCGCCGGCTCGGCCATGTTCGGCTCCATGAACAGCGACGGCTTCGGCGCGATCGGCCGGATCGTCACGTCCTCGGCGGAGGCCTGCGGCAGCACCGCGGCGGCGATCGCGGCGGTGGCCACCTGCTCGATCGAGGTCCGGTGCATCGCCGGCGTTATGGGAGCGCCGGCGCGCGCGGGCGTCTCCGAACGCTCGATGCGCTCGGACAGCCGTTGCGTGTCGGCCCGCAGCTTGTGCGTCAGTTCGGCGATGCGGTTGTCCGCCGGGCGGGCCGCGGTCGCGATATGGTCGATGCCGGTCGCGACGACGGAGACGCGGATGATGCCGTCGAGACCTTCATCGAAGGTCGCGCCGACGATGATGTTGGCTTCCTGATCGACCTCCTCGCGAATACGAGTGGCGGCCTCGTCGACCTCATAGAGCGTGAGGTCCTTGCCGCCGGTGATCGAGATCAGCAGGCCCCGCGCGCCCTTCATCGACACGTCGTCGATCAGCGGATTGGAGATCGCGGCCTCAGCCGAGCGCAGCGCGCGCTTCTCGCCGGTCGCTTCGCCGGTGCCCATCATCGCCTTGCCCATCTCGCGCATGACGGCGCGGACGTCGGCGAAGTCGAGATTGATCAGGCCTTCCTTCACCATCAGGTCAGTGATGCAGGCGACGCCCGAGTACAGCACCTGATCGGCCATGGCGAAGGCGTCGGCGAACGTCGTCTTCTCGTTCGCCACCCGGAACAGGTTCTGGTTCGGAATGATGATCTGGGTGTCGACGCACTTCTGCAGTTCGTTGATGCCCTGCTCCGCGAACTTCATGCGGCGCACGCCTTCGAAGTGGAACGGCTTGGTGACCACGCCGACGGTCAGGATGCCCATCTCCTTGGCGAGCCGGGCGATGACCGGAGCGGCGCCGGTGCCGGTGCCGCCGCCCATGCCGGCGGTGACGAACACCATGTGCGCACCGGCCAGATGATCGCGGATTTCGTCGACCACCTCTTCGGCGGCCTGGCGCCCGACCTCGGGCTGCGAGCCGGCACCGAGCCCTTCGGTGACCTGCACGCCCATCTGGATGATGCGCTCGGCCTTCGACATGGTGAGCGCCTGAGCATCGGTGTTGGCGACGACGAAGTCGACGCCCTGAAGACCCGCGGTGATCATGTTGTTGACGGCGTTGCCGCCGGCCCCGCCAACTCCGAACACGGTGATCCGCGGCTTGAGTTCGCGAATGTCAGGGATCTTCAAGTTGATGCTCATGGTTGCCTCTTCATTGGGCAAGCGCCGCGAGGCGCCGCCAGGTCGTGCCGATCTGCCACCGGCCGATTTGTGAATCTCTTGTGGGTCATCAGAAGCCCTCGCGAAGCCATCGTCCGACCCCTGCGATGTATCCCGTCCCCGTCATCAGATGCCGCGTTCGCCGCGGTTCGAAGTGTTCGAGATGCGCCGCTTGCGGGTAGACCAAGAGGCCCGCCGCCACGGCAAATGCCGGCCCTTTTGCCGCGTCCGGCAGCCCGGAAATTCCGAGCGGACGGCCGATGCGCACAGGGCGATTGAGGATGCGCGCGGCAAGCTCCGGCAATCCGGTGAGCTGGCTCGCGCCGCCGGTGAGGATGACATGGGCCCGCGGCTCGGCCGCAAACGGCGAGGCGGCGAGGCGGTCGCGGACCATTTCGAGGATTTCTTCGACGCGCGGCTTGATGATGCGCACCAGGCTCGCGCGCGACACGAATTGCGGGGGCTCACGATCGTCTTCGCCGACCGGCGGGACCGTGATCATGTCGCGTTCGTCCGAACCGCCTGCGAGCACGCTGCCATACAACGTCTTGATTCGCTCGGCGTCGGCGATGCGCGCATTGAGACCGCGCGCCAGATCCATGGTGACGTGATGGCCGCCGAGCGCGAAGCCGTCGGCGTGGATGAAGCGGCCGCCGGAGAACACCGCCGCGGTCGTGGTGCCGGCGCCCATGTCGACCAGGGCGGCGCCGATGTCGGCCTCGTCGTCGGCCAGCACGCTGAGGCCGGCGACATAGGGCGCGGCGACCATGGTTTCGATCGTGAGATGGCAGCGTTCGACCACCAGCATGAGATTGCGCGCCGCCGCCACATCGGCGGTGACGACGTGCATGTCGACGCCGCAGGAATGGGCCAGCATGCCGCGCGGCTCGCCGATGCCGCGCACGCCGTCGAGCGCGTAGCCGACCGGCAGCGAATGCAGAACGACGCGGCCGTCGCGCACGGAATGATCGCTGCCCGCCGTCAGCACGCGCGAGATGTCGCCGTCGGTAACGGTGGTGCCGGCGACATTCACCGTCGCCGTAAAGAGTTCGCCGGCGAGCCGCCCGCCCGACACCGCAACCACGGCCGACTCGAGCTGCACGGAAGCATCGCCTTCGGCCAGATCGACGGCCTGGCGCACCGCCGCTTCGGCCTCGGCGAGATTGACCACCGCGCCGCCCTTCATGCCGCGGGCTTCGGTGTGGCCGATGCCGAGAATCTCGACGCCGTGGCTGCGGCGGCGCAGCGTCTCCTGCGGCGATTGCGGCTTGAGCCGCGCGATCAGGCAGACGACCTTGTTGGTGCCGATGTCGAGCACGGCGACAATCGCCGAGCGGCGCGGCGACAGCGGCCGCATCTTCGGAGTGAGGCCGTCGTGGAGGCTCATGCGTCGCCTCCCTTGCGCTTGGGCTTCTTGCTGTCCTTGAGCGCTTCGGCGCGCGCCGCGGCGGCCTCGTCGGAGAGCCGCACCGTCACCCGGTCGGCGAGGCGCAGATCGATCGCGGCGATGTCGCGCGACAGGAGCTTCTTGTCGCGATCGAGCTGCACCAGCATTTCGAGCGCGCGCTCGATGTCGGCTTCCGGCAGACGCACGTCGATGCCGTTCTTGAGCTTGAGGTTCCAGCGGCGGTCGGCGACCAGGACCGCTGCGCGCAACTGATCGCGCACCAGCGGAAATTGTTCGAGCAGCGCCAGGAAACCCTTGGCCTTGAGCTCGGCGCCGCTGCCGACGACCAGCGGCAGCCCGGCGAAACGACGCGACACATAGGGCTCGACCACGGTGCCGTCTTCAGAAATCACCCTGACCTTGCCGTCCTTCTGCCACAGCGCGAAGGCCTCGCGCTCGGTGACGGCGATGTGCAGCCGGCCGGGATAGAGCTTGAGCACGGTGGCTTCGGCGATCCACGGGTTGGTCTTGAGCTTCTGCCGCGCCTCCGCGGCGTCCAGGAACAGCAGCGAGGTGCGTCCGGTGACGCCGGCGGTGGTGAGGATTTCCTCGCGCGTGATGTGCTTGCCGCCGCCGAGCGCGATCGAGCTGATGCGGAAGCCGAGCGCATTGGCGGTGGCGTCGCGCACGTCGACCAGCTCGGCAACGATCGCCGGCCCATGCCCGCCGCGGACCGCACCGAAAGCGGTGGCCGCGAGCACGAACAGGATGGCAGCCGCGATCCCGGCCCCGCGCGGCAGCTTGAGCTCGAACAGCGGGCCGGACCAGCGCTTGGCCAGCCGGTGCAGGCGCGTGCGGCCGAGCATCGAGCCCTGGCGCAAGCGAACGCGCCGCGCCGCCGGCGCTGTGCCGGCCGCCGGGCGCGTTGCCGCGCCATCGGTCACCGGTTCAGCGAGGCGTCCTCGACCATCCATCGCACCAGCTCATCGAATGTCATGCCCGCATGGACTGCGAGCTCGGGCACGAGCGAAGTCTCGGTCATGCCGGGTTGAGTGTTGATTTCGAGACAGAACAGTCCCTCCGTCCCCCCGCCACGATCGTCGTAGCGAAAGTCAGCACGGCTCACGCCTCGGCACCCGAGCGCCTGATGCGCCGCCAGCGCCAGTCTGCGGGTCTCTTGGTAAACAATTGGTAAAACCGGGGCCGGCAGGAGGTGTTTCGACCCCCCGGGCGCGTACTTGGCCTCGTAGTCGTAGAACCGGGTCAAGGCGACGATCTCGATCACGTCCAGGGCCTGGTCGCCCATCACGGCGCAGGTCAGTTCCTTGCCCGGAATGTAGCTTTCGACCAGCACCTCATTGCCGAACGCCCAATCCTCGCGGGTCAGTTCCTGCGGCGGATGGGCGTGCTGCTCGGTGACGATGAACACCCCGACGCTGGAACCCTCCGCGTTCGGCTTGATGACATAGGGCCGCGGCAACAGGTGTTGCTTGGCGGCCTCGGCCCGAGCGACCAGCATGCCCTCGGGCACCGGTATCCCTGCCGTTTTCATCACCACCTTGGCGAGCTCCTTGTGCATCGCCAACGAGGACGCCAGCACACCGGAATGACTGTAGGGAATGGCCAGAATCTCCAGGATGCCTTGCAGCGTGCCGTCCTCGCCGGGCCGGCCGTGCAGCACGTTGAGGGCGGCGTCGGGCTTGAGCGTGCCGAGCACGGTGGCGATGTCGCGGCCGACGTCGACGCGGCTCACCCGGTAGCCCTGCCGGTCGAGCGCATCGGCGCAGGCCCGCCCGGAGCGCAGCGAGACCTCGCGCTCGGCCGACCATCCGCCCATCAGGACCGCGACGTGCTTGCTCATACCGCCGCTCGCTTTTCCGGCAGCGCGAAGCCGTCATAGAGCCAGGCCAGGCAATCGAACATGTCCTGCTCGCCGCGCCCGGCCCACATCTCGCGCATGACTTCGCGCTCGATGCCGTCGAGGTGATAGGTGTTGTCCCAGAGGTAGCGGGACTCATACTGCACCCGCGCCGTGCGCAGGTAGCGCGCGCTCTCATAGCGGCGGAACGCGCTCTCGAAATCGCCGCCGGCCTGTTCCATGAATTCGGCGAGGCACAGCGCGTCCTCGATCGCCATGCAGGCGCCCTGCGCCAGCGATTGCAGCGTCGGATGCGCGGCATCGCCGAGCAGCGTCACCCGCCCCCGGCTCCAATGCCGCATCGGATCGCGGTCGGAGATCGCCCAGCGCCGGTCGAGGTCCATCATCGCCAGCAGCGATCGCATCGCCGGATGTGAATCGCGGTAGGTGCGGTTCAATTCGGCACGATAGCCCGCGGCATCGCCCTTTTCGGCGTAGGTGGAGGTGCGGAACACCGCCACGATGTTGAACAGCGTGCCGTCGCGCAGCGGATAGTGCACGATGTGAAAACCGGGGCCGGACCACAGCACGACCGCTTCGCGATGCACGTCGGCGCGCACCTCGGCCATCGGCACGATAGTCCGGTGCGCGACGTAGCCGATCATGCGCGGCTCGCCCTCATCCAGCATCTGCGTGCGGATCGTCGAGCGCAGCCCGTCGGCGCCGATCACGGCCGATCCATCGAGCGTGCGGTCGTCCTCGGTGCGAAGCCTGACCCGATCGCCGAGGTCCTCGTAGGCGGCCGCGCTGGTGAGCGGCATCAGCTCGATGTCGGGAACCGATGCGCAGGCGTCGAGCAGGATGCGGTGCAGGTCGACGCGGTGGATGACGATGTAGGGGTTGCCGAACCGCTTCAGGAACGAGTCACCGGTCGGGATGCGGGCGATCTCGCCGGCGTCGACGGAATCGATCATCAGGATCGCGTTCGGGACGATCGACTTGGCCAGCACCGCATCGCGGACGCCAAGCCGGTCGAACATCGGAAACACGTTGGGGCCGAGCTGGATGCCATAGCCGATGACGCCGAACTCCGGCGCCTGCTCCAGGACGCGCACGGAAAAGCCCTTGCGGCCGAGCGCAAGCGCAGCCGCGGCTCCACCGAGCCCGCCACCGACGACGAGAATTGGATCAGCCTTGGCTGCCACCGGGCCTCCGAATCACCGATGACGCTAATCCCTTGGGAGTCAAAGGTGAATCGTCTGTGGCCCGGCGAGACTCACAGCGCACGATCGTGTGATTCAAAAGACACAGAACAGCGTTTTTGATGCGCTATGCACAGCTTTGAAGGGCCGGATCGGCGCTCAGGCCTGACCGATCCGCTTGATCTCCCACTCGAGCTCGACGCCGGAGGTGTCCCGGACCCGCTTGCGCACGGTTTCACCGAGTTGCTCGATGTCGGCGGCCGTGGCGGTGCCGAGATTGATCAGGAAGTTGCAGTGCAGTTCGGAAACCTGCGCGCCGCCGACGATCAGGCCGCGGCAGCCGGCGGCGTCGATCAGCTCCCAGGCCTTTTTCCCGGGCGGGTTCTTGAAGGTCGAGCCGCCGGTCCGGCTCTTGATCGGCTGCGTGGCCTCGCGCGACTCGGTGATCTTGTCCATCTCGGCTGCGATCGTTGCGCGGTCGCCGGGCGTGGCCTGGAATGTCGCCTGGGTGAAGATCAGGTCCTCGGCCGCGCCGCAGTGGCGGTAGCTGTAGCCCATGTCGGCATTGCTCAATTCATGGATGCGGCCCGCCCGGTCGACCGCCCGCACGGAGACCAGCGCGTCCTTGGTCTCGCGGCCGTAGGCGCCGCCGTTCATGCGCAGCGCCCCGCCGATCGCGCCGGGAATGCCGCGCAGGAATGCCAGACCGGCAAGGCCGGCCTCCTGGGCCGCGCGCGCGACCTTGACGTCAGGCACCGCCGTGCCGGCGTGGACCGTCGTGCCGTCAACCGCGATCTCGTTGAACCCGCGCCCGAGCCGAACCACGACTCCGGCCACACCGCCGTCGCGCACGATCAAATTGGAACCCAGCCCGATCACCGTCACCGGAACATTGGCCGGCAGAGCGCCGAGAAAATACGCCAGATCGTCCTCGTCCTCCGGCATCAGCAGCGCCTGAGCGGGACCGCCGACGCGGAACCAGGTGAGTTCGGCCAGCGATTGATTTGGGAGCAAGCGACCGCGCAGGGCAGGCGCAAAGGATTTCAGTTCGGGGGTGATATCTGGGAATGTCATCGCCAGATATTCGGATCGCGTGCCAAATGAAAACATGACACAACGATCACTTGTGTCTCGGTGACGGTGTAGAACAAAGCGTACGGATATCCGTCCACCAGCGTCCTGCGCGTTTGACGATAAACGATTTGATACTGCTCAGGATGTTCGCGAATAAAATCGAATGCTTTGTCCACCGCGTCTCGAAAGCCGACCCCTGCCGTCTGATTGCGTCGATGGTACCAGTCTGCTGCTTGATCGATTTCCGCTATGGCCTCAGGTTCAACGACAAGAGTTCGATTCATTTATCGAACTGGGCCCACAGGCGCGCGCGCACCACCTCCCATGGCTCTGCCCGTTCGGGATGCCGTTTATGCTCCTCAAGCCGCCGATCGATTTCGGCCATCTGCTCTTCCGTGAGCACAACGATCTCACCGGGCCGCGCCGAACCCGGCGGATGAACGCTGTCCCAAAGCTTTTCCGCAATATCGAGCCGCTCGGTAGGACTGAGCTGCATCAATTCGTCGAGAAGTAGAGACTTATTCATCGAGTCACCTTCGGGCTCGCTCGAAGATAATGGCAACGTCCACCCACCGCAACGATGGCAGGGTTACCCCAGCGCCTTCAACTCGCCCTCAAGCGCATAGGCCCACTGCGTGATGTTGCCGGCGCCGAGGCAGACCACGTAGTCGCCGGGCCTGGCCAGCCCCTTGACGATGCCGGCGAGCTGTTGCGGACCCGGCAGCGGGATCACCTGGCGGTGGCCGCGCGCCCGCACCGCCTGCACCAGCGAATCCCGGTCGGCGCCGGCGATCGGCGCCTCGCCGGCCGCATAGACGTCGGCGACGATCACCGCGTCGGCGTCGTTGAAGCAGGTCGAGAACGGCTCGAACAGCGTCGCCAGCCGCGTGTAGCGGTGCGGCTGCACCACGGCGATCACCTGCCCTTTGGTGGACTCGCGCGCCGCCCTGAGCACGGCTGCGATCTCGACCGGATGATGGCCGTAGTCGTCGATGATGGCGACGCCGTTCCACTCGCCGACGCGGCTGAAGCGCCGCCGCACGCCGCCGAAGCCTGAGAGCGCCTTGCGGATCGCCGCGTCGGTCATGCCAAGCTCGTGCGCGACGGCCACCGCCGACGTGGCGTTGAGCGCGTTGTGGCGGCCGGGCATCGGCAGCGTCAGCTTGTCGATGGTGTGAACGGTCTGCCCGGCGCGATCGCGGAACAGCACCGAGAACCGCGACTGGCCGCCGGCGTTGTCGAGCCCGACCAGCCGCACGTCGGCCTGCGGGTTCTCGCCGTAGGTGATGATGCGGCGATCCTCGATGCGGCCGACCATGCGCTGCACGATCGGGTGATCGGTGCACATCACCGCGAAGCCGTAGAACGGCACGTTCTCGATGAAGGCGCGGAACGCCTCCTGCACCGCGGCAAAGGTCTTGAAGTGATCGAGGTGCTCGGCGTCGATGTTGGTGACGATGGCGATGTCGGCGGGCAGCTTGAGGAAGGTGCCGTCGGATTCGTCGGCCTCGACCACCATCCAGTCGCCGAGACCGAGCCGCGCGTTGGTGCCATAGGCGTTGATGATGCCGCCGTTGATGACGGTCGGATCGAAATTCCCGGCGTCGAGCAGCGCCGCGACCATCGAGGTCGTGGTGGTCTTGCCGTGCGTGCCGGCGACCGCGACGCAGCTTTTCAGCCGCATCAGCTCCGCCAGCATCTCGGCCCGCCGCACCACCGGCAGGCGCTTCTCGCGCGCCGCGACCAGTTCCGGGTTGTCGCGCTTGATCGCCGACGACACCACCAGGACATCGGCGCCGTCGACGTTCTTCGCCTCGTGGCCGATCGCGATCTTGGCGCCCTTCTCGCGCAGCCGCTTGACGTTGGCGTTGTCGGAGGCGTCGGAACCCTGGACCGTGTAGCCAAGGTTCATCAGCACTTCGGCGATGCCGCTCATGCCGATGCCGCCGATGCCGACGAAGTGGATCGGTCCGATGTCGCGCGGCAGTTTCATTGCGGGTGGTCCTCGAAGATTATCGCTGTGCCGGTATCACACCCGCCACCCGCAACACCAGATCGGCGAGCCGGTCGGCGGCATCAATCGCCCCGGCGGATCGGGACGCCGCCGCCATGGCCGCGAGCCGCGCCGGATCGGCCGCCAATGCCGCGATCTCCGCCGCCAATCTGTCGGGGGTGAATTCGGCCTGATCAAGGCGGATCGCGCCGCCCGCCCGCTCCAGAATGCCCGCATTCGCGCGCTGATCCTGATCCAGCGAATGCGGCAGCGGCACCAGGATGCCCGGCCGGCCGATGGCGGCAAGCTCGGCCACGGTCGAAGCGCCCGAGCGCGACACCACCAGGTGGCTCGCGGCCATGCGCGCGGGCAGATCGGCGAAGAACGGCGCCACCTCGGCCGCGACCTGCCGCTTTGCATAAACCTGGCGGACCAGCACGACATCCTCCTCGCGAGCCTGCTGCACGACGCGAAGCCGCATCTGCAGGTGCAGCTCCAGGCGTTCGACGGCATCGGGCACGATCTCGCTCATGATGCGCGCGCCCTGGCTGCCGCCGAATGCCAGCAGATGCAGCGGGCCGCCCGCGTCCAGCGGCGGATAGGGAATGGCCGAGGCCGTCACCACCGCCGGCCGCACCGGATTGCCGGTGCGGGTGGCCTTGGCGGCGAGCGCCGGATCGTTGTCGAGGATGC
>CAMDEB010000093.1 GCA_945893085.1 Rhodoplanes serenus
ATGACTCGCTGAATGCTTTGCGCTATCTCTCCGGGAACAGACCGGAGATTCGATGTTCCCCAAGCCCAAAGCCGCGCTGACGCCCAACACCTATGCCTACGAGTCGGAGCCGCTGGTGAAGCCCACCGGCTTCCGCGAATACGACGCGCGCTGGCTGTTGAACGACGAAATCAACCTGATGGGCGTGCAGGCCCTGGGGATGGGGCTCGGCACGCTGATCCGCGAGCTGGGCGTGCGGCCTGAGATCGTCACCGCGCACGACTTTCGCGGCTATTCCGCCTCGGTGAAGAACTCGCTGGTGTCCGGGCTGATGGCGGCGGGCGTGAAGGTGCATGACATCGGGCTGGCGGTGACGCCGATGGCGTATTTCGCGCAGTTCGATCTCGACGTGCCGTGCGTGGCGATGGTGACGGCCTCGCACAACGACAACGGCTGGACCGGCGTGAAGATGGGCGCCAACCGCCCGCTCACCTTCGGGCCGGAGGAGATGACGAGGCTCAAGGACATCGTGCTCAACGCCGCGTTCGATCTGAAGGGCGGCGGCTCATACGCGTTCGTCGAGAATTTTCCGGCGCGCTACATCGCCGACCTCACCAACCGGCCGAAGCTCAAGCGCAAACTCAAGGTGGTCTGCGCCTGCGGCAACGGCACCGCGGGCGCGTTCTCGCCGCAGGTGCTGGAGGCGATCGGCTGCGAGGTGGTGCGGCTCGACTGCGAGCTCGACCACACGTTCCCAAAATACAATCCGAATCCGGAAGACATGGAGATGCTGCACGCCATGCGCGACGAGGTGCTGCGCACCAAGGCCGACGTGGCCTTGGGCTTCGATGGCGACGGCGATCGTTGCGGCGTGGTCGACGACCTGGGCGAGGAGATTTTCGCCGACAAGGTCGGCGTGATGCTGGCGCGCGACATGTCCACGCTGCATCCGAACTCCACGTTCGTCGTCGACGTGAAATCGACCGGCCTCTACGCCACCGATCCGGTGCTGCAGAAGAACGGCGTCAAGGCCGACTACTGGAAGACCGGCCACTCCTACATGAAGCGCCGCACCCACGAGCTCGGTGCGCTCGCCGGTTTCGAGAAGTCCGGTCACTACTTCTTCAACAAGCCGTTCGGCCGCGGCTACGACGACGGCCTGGTTTCGGCGCTGGCGATCTGCGACATGATGGACCGCAATCCGGATAAGAAAATGTCGGAGCTGAAGAACGCGCTGCCCAAGACCTGGGGCTCGCCGACCATGTCGCCGCATTGCGCCGACGAGAAGAAATACGGCGTCGTCGAGAAGGTGGTGAGGCATTTCGAGGCGTTGCAGGGCAAGGGCGGCACGGTCGCCGGCCAGCCGATCCGCGACCTGGTCACGGTGAACGGCGTGCGCGTCACGGTCGCCGACGGCACCTGGGGTCTGGTGCGCGCCTCCTCCAACAAGCCGGAGCTGGTGGTGGTGGTGGAGAGCCCGGTGTCGGAATCGCGCACGCGCGAGATGTTCAAGGCGGTGGACGACGTGCTGCGCACGCATCCCGAGGTCGGGGCGTATAATCAGACGTTTTGAGTCTCGCGTCTCGCTTCGCTCGCCCGGGACACGAGCCTTTCTACGTCGTCAGAAACTCCCGCACCGTGCGCGAGAACATCTCCGGCTGATCCATGTTCGAGATATGGCCGGCCCCCGGCAGCACGACGTATTGCGAGCCGGGCAATTCGTCCTGCATCACCTTCATCGCCGCGGCGTTGTGGCCGTCCTTCTCGCCGCACATCCAGAGCACCGGATGCTTCACCTTCGGCATCAGCGGCCGGAAGTCGTGATCGCCGAGCGCCGCCGAGCAGCCGACGAAGCCGTTGACCGGCGTGGTCAGGATCATGCGGCGGATGATGTCCATGTGCGGCGGATTGGCCTTGAGCGTTTCCGGCGGGAACCAGCGCGCCATGGTCGAGTCGAGTAGCGCCGGCATGCCGTCCTTCTGCGCGATGGCGATGCGCTCCTCCCACTGCTTGTGGGTCTCCGGCGACGAGCGGCCGGGGTTGTCGCACAGGATCATGCGGTCGAACCGGCCGGGATGCTTCTGCACCAGGCCCATGCCGGTGGCGCAGCCCATCGACACGCCGCACCAATGCGCGCGCGGGATCGAAAGTGCGTCCATCAGCGCGATCACGTCGTCGCACAGCAGCTCGAAGGTGTAGCGGCCGGCCGGCGCTTCGGTCTGGCCGTGGCCGCGCTGGTCGTAGCGCAGCACGCGGAACTCAGCCTTGAGGTCGGCGGCCTGCCGGTCCCACATGTGCAGGTTGGTCGCGAGCGAGTTCGACAGGATGACGCACGGCGCGTCCTCCGGGCCCTCGATCTCGTAGTTGAACTTGATGCCGTTGGCTTGGGTTTTCATCGGTCAGCCTTGATCTTGTAGAGTGCGATCGCATTGTCCCACATCGCCTTCTTGGCAAGCTCGGGTCCCAGCACCTTCTCGACCAGGTCGATGTCGGACGCCAGGAACGGCCGCTCCGCCCGCGTCGAGGGAATGTCGGTCCCGAACACCAGCGCGGCCGGATTTTTCTGCGCGATCCGTTCCAGCGTCTTGGGGACATCGACCTTGGCGCGACCGAAGCCGGTCGCCTTCACCTTGCAGCCGGCGGCGACGAGATCGAGCAACACCGGCACGCCGGCTTCGGTCATGCCGAGATGGTCGATGACGATCTGCGGCAGCTTGGACAGCCGGTCGACAAATGGCTTCAGCGCGGCCGCATCGGCGTAGATTTCGGAATGCCAGCCGGCGACGGCGTGGCAGCGCGTGGCGAGCGCGACGATATTGTCGGCGCTGTCGATCCGGCCGCGGAAAACATTGAAGCGAACGGCGCGCACGCCGATGGCCCCGAGCTTGACGATCTCGGCGTCTGGAAGGTCGTTCGGAATTTGCGTCACGCCGACCCAGTTCGGGCCGAGCTTCGGCAAGACGTCCATCAGGTAGGTCTGGTCGTTGGCCTGGAACGAGCCGGAGACCACGGCGCCCCCGACCACGCCGAGCGGCTTGACCTGCGCCTGATAGGCATCGAGCGGGAAGTGCGGCGGCGTGTAGCCCTGGTTCGCGACGATCGGGAAGCGGTGGTCGATGATGTGACAATGGCTGTCGAACAGCCGGCGCTGTTGCGCGGCGGCGATGCGGCTCGACGCGGCGCCGAGCGCCAGTGCCGCGCCGCCGAGGAGAAGATTGCGACGGTCTATCCGCATCACATCACGCCTTGTTCGTTTCCTGGTCGCGGAAGCCATGCGCCGGATAGACCCCGAGGATCGTCAGCTTCTTGGAAAAGAACGACAGCTCCTCGAGCGCGTACACCAACCGCTGATCGTCGGGATGGCCCTCGACATCGGCATAGAACTGCGTGGCGAAGAAATTGCCCTCGATCATGTAGCTTTCAAGCTTGGTCATGTTGATGCCGTTGGTGGCGAAGCCGCCCATCGCCTTGTAGAGCGCGGCCGGCACGTTCTTCACCTCGAACACGAAGGTGGTCATCACCTTGGCCTTGCCGCGCGGCGCCCACTTGTTCTCGCGCGACAGCACGATGAAGCGCGTGGTGTTGTGCGCCTCGTCCTCGATGTCCTCCTGGAGGATATCGAGGCCGTAGATTTCGGCGGCGAGCCGCGAGGCGATCGATCCGCGCGATTTGTCGCCGGTCTCGGCGACCTCGCGGGCAGAGCCCGCGGTGTCGGCGGCGACCACCGCCTTGATGCCGAGTTGGCGGATCACCTTGCGGCATTGGCCGAGCGCGTGGACGTGGCTCTCCACCGTCTTGATGTCCTTGATCGTCGCGCCCTTCACGCCGAGCAGCTGATGGCGCACCGGCATGAAATGCTCGGCGACGATGTGCAGCTTCGAATTCGGCATCAGGTGGTGGATGTCGGCGACCCGGCCGGCGACCGAATTCTCAACCGGGATCATGGCGAGCTCGGTGTCGCCGGAGGTCACGGCGGCGAAGGCGTCCTCGAAGGTCGCGCACGGCACGGCCTCGGCCTCCGGATAGGCCTCGTGGATCGCGAGGTGCGAATTGGCGCCCGGCTCACCCTGGAAAACGATCTTTTTGTTGCTCATGACGCGATGCCGCCGGGCTTGAGGATCAGTCGGTATCCTTGGTGGTGCGCAGGATGTCGTTCCACTTCTCGATTTCGTCTTTCAGATACTTTTCGAGGAACGCCGGGCCGGTGGTGCGTGGCTTGACGATGCCGACCTGGTCGAGCCGCTTCTGCACGGCGGGATCGGCCAGCGCCGCATTGAGCGCGGCCGTCAGCCTTTCGGCGATCTCCTTCGGCGCGCTCTTGGGTCCATACATGCTGACCCAGGTGGTGGCCTCGTAGCCCTTGAGGCCAAGCTCGTCGAACGTCGGCACATCGGGAAACTGGTTCCAGCGCTCGCCGGTCAGAGTGACGGCGACCGGCCGCACCGCGCCGGTGCCGGCCAGATTGCCGAGCGAGGACAGCCAGATCATCGAGATCCTGCCGCCGATGAGGTCGGCCGTCGCCTGTGGCGTCGTCCGGTATGGAATGTAGCGCAGATCGACGCCCGCCATTTTCTTGAACAGCGAACCGGCGAGATGACCGGCGGAGCCGCGCCCGTTGCTGGCGAATGTGAGCTCGCCGGAGTGGGACTTCGTATAGGCGAGGAACGACGCATAGTCCGCGCCGGGCACGTCCTTGTGCATCATCAGGACCATTGGTGTCGCGCCGATGACCGACACCGGCTGGAGGTCGCGGATGACATCGACCTTGGTGTTGGGAAACAGCTCCGCGAGCGTGCTGACGGTGGGCCCGATGGTGAGCAGCGTGTAGCCGTCCGGCGCAGCCTTGGCGACGGTGTTGATGGCGAGCGTGCCGCCCGCGCCGGGCTCGTTCTGTACGACGATGTTCTGCCCCAATGTCTTGGACATGTGATCGGTGATGATGCGTGTGGTCACGTCCACGGCACCGCCGGCGCCGGAGGCGCAGACGATGGTGATGGTGCGCTCCGGGTAGGCCGCCTGGGCCGGTTGCAGCCCGGTCGTCAGGGCGACGGCGGCCACAACGGCGAAAATCCGCGAGAGCGAACGTGACAGACGAGCCATGGTGTTCCTCAGTGCTTGATCGGGGTCGTGTTCTTGGACGGTTATAGCGGAGTTAGGCCGGCGTTTGCGACCGCCCAAGAACCCTCCGGGCGGTCTCCAGGTCCTCGGGCGTGTCGACGCCGAGCGGCACCGTGTCGACGATGGTGACGTCGATGCGCATGCCGGCTTCCAGCGCGCGCAACTGTTCGAGCCTTTCGCGCCGCTCGAGCGGCGAGGGCAGCAGCTTGACGAACTGGGCGAGCGCGTCGCGGCGATAGGCGTAAAGACCGATGTGGTGATACAGCGGCCCGTCGCCGGATGGCGCGGTGGCGCGGGTGAAATAAAGCGCGCGCAACCGGCCGGGCGCGACGGGAGAGCCCACCACCTTGACCACGTGGGGATTGTCGCGCTCCCGCGGATTCTTGATCTCGGCGGCAAGCGTCGCGATCTGGACGGCGGGATCGGCGAGCGGTCCCAGCGCCGCCTTCAGGTCGGCGGGGACGAGCGTCGGCAGGTCGCCCTGCAGGTTGACGATGATCCGGGCGCGGCGCTCCGGATCGACCATGCCCAGCGCCTCGAAAATGCGATCCGAGCCGGAGGGGTGATCGGCCCGCGTCATCACCGCGCGGCCGCCGGCCTTTTCCACCGCCGCGACGATCGCCTCGGAATCCGTCGCCACCACGACCTTGCCGAGGGCCGCCTCCTGGGCGCGGCGCAGCACGTGGACGATCATCGGCTGTCCGGCGATGTCGACGAGCGGCTTGCCGGGCAACCGGGTCGCGGCCATGCGGGCGGGGATGAGGATGAGGACGTCGTCGGCCATCGGTTTCCGTGCCAGCCTGCGATGGGCAAAACGATTGTCGCAGGGCGTTATACGGGTTGCCAGAGGCGAGGCAAACCGGCTATCTCTCCGCCGCTGCGGGGTCCGCCCGCGGGCCAGCCCGATGCCTCGTTTCGCTGGAGCCGTTCCGCGATGGATTCGTTCGAGATCAACAAGATTCTCGGTGCAGTTCTTGGCACCTGCCTGGTGTTGCTGTCGCTGAATATCGTCGCCAATGCGGTTTTCACCCCGCATAAGCCGGCCAAGCCCGGCTACGACATCGTGGTCGTCGAACAGGCGCCCGCCGGCGGACCGGCAGCCGCGCCCGTCGCCGAAGTGCCGATCGCCACGCGGCTTGCCAGCGCCGATGTCGGCCGCGGCGAGGCCTCCGCCAAGAAGTGCGTCGCCTGCCACACCTTCGACAAGGGCGGCCGCAATCTGGTTGGCCCCAACCTCTGGGGGGTCATTGGCCGCGCCAAGGCAGGAGTTTCGGGATTCAATTATTCGGCGGCGATGAAGGGTCAAAAGGGCAATTGGACGCTTGAGGATCTCGACGTCTATCTGCGGAGCCCCCGCGGCATGGTGCCAGGCACCAACATGACCTTCGCCGGCATTCCACGCGGCAACGAACGTGCCGATCTGATCGCCTACATGAACGGCCACTCCGACAATCCGCAGCCGTTGCCGAAGGCTGCCGATGCCGGAACCGCGCCCACCCAGCAAGCGGCGCGTTGAGCGGCGGCGGATCGCCGCCGGGACATGCCGAAACGGTCGCGCACGCAGAAGTGAAGCCGGGTGTGGATCGCCGTGCCCGCCAGGGTGGCGATCCATCCAAAAACCGACATAATCGGTTGAAAATCGTGATTGCTTGAAAAGCGTCGCCTGTCGCAGGCGGACCGGAGCATTCCATGCGCCTCACCCGCCGAGCCGTTCTCCACACCGGCGCCCTGGCGCTCGCCACGCCCACGCTGACCGCCCTCGACGGATGGGTCGGGCTACCAGGCGCCCGCGCGCAGGGGCAAAAGTGGCGGCACGGGCTGTCGCTGTTCGGCGACTTGAAATATCCCGAAGGCTTCAAGAATTTCGATTACGTCAACGTGCGCGCGCCGAAGGCCGGCGCCGCGCGGATGATCGCGTTCGGCACCTTCGACAACTTCAACATGGTGACCGGCGGCGTGAAGGGCTCGCTGGTCGGCGGCATCGACCAGATCTACGACACGCTGATGGCCTCGGCGCTCGACGAGGTGTCCACCGAATACGGATTGCTGGTGGAGGCCGTCAGCCACCCCGACGATCATTCATCCGTCACCTACCGGCTGCGCGCCAACGCCAAATGGCACGACGGCAAGCCGGTCACGGTCGACGACGTGATCTTCTCGCTCGACGTGTTCAAGAAGAACCATCCGCAGTACGCGGCCTACTACCGCCATGTGGTGAAGGCGGAGAAGACCGGCGAGCGCGACGTCGCCTTCACCTTCGACGGGCCGGGCAACCGCGAATTGCCGCTGATCGTCGGTCAGCTCAACGTGCTGCCCAAGCATTGGTGGGAGGGCACCGACTCGTCCGGCAGGAAGCGCGACGTCACCGCGACCACCCTCGAGATACCGCTCGGCTGCGGCGCTTACCGGATCAAGGAATTCGTGCCCGGCCGCACCATCGTCTACGAACGGGTGAAGGACTATTGGGGCAAGGACCTCAACGTCAACATCGGCCGCGATAATTTCGACGAGTTGCGCTACGAGTATTTCCGCGAACCGACGGCCGCGATCGAAGCCTTCAAGAAGGGCGAGATCGATTGGCGTTCCGAAAACAGCGCGAAGAACTGGGCGACCGCCTACGATTTTCCGGCGGTCCGGGACAAGCGCGTGCTGCTCGAGGAATTCCCGATCAACAGCCTGGGCGTGATGCAGAGCTTCGCGTTCAACATCCGGCGCGACAAATTCAAGGATCCGCGGGTGCGGCGCGCGTTCAACTTCGCGTTCGATTTCGAGGAGATGAACCGGCAGATCTTCTTCGGCCAGTACAAGCGCGTCGCGAGCTATTTCGAGGGACTGGAGCTCGCCGCGCGCGGTCTGCCGCAGGGCGCGGAGCTGGCGATCCTGGAAGCCGTGCGCGACAAGGTGCCGCCCGAGGTGTTCACGACACCCTATGCCAATCCGGTCAACGGCAGCCCGGAGGCAGTCCGCGGCAACCTGCGCGAGGGCGTGCGGCTGCTGCGCGAGGCCGGTTACGAGATCCGCGATCGCAGGCTCGTCAACACCAAGACCGGCGAACCGATGGCGGTGGAGTTCCTGCTTTCAAGCCCCGATTCCGTGCGTTTCGTCGAACCCTACAAGCCCAACCTGGAGCGTCTCGGGATCGCCGTCACGATGCGGGTGGTCGACGATTCGCAATACGAGAACCGGCTGCGGCAATGGGACTACGACATCATCACCGCGAGCTGGGGCCAGTCGCTGTCGCCCGGCAACGAGCAGCGCGGCTTCTGGAGCACGCAGGCCGCGGACGTGGCCGGCTCGCGCAATCTGGTCGGCATCAAGAACCCGGCGGTGGATGCGCTGTTCGACCGGCTGATCTTTGCCAAGAGCCGCGAGGATCTGGTTGCCGCGACCAAGGCGCTCGATCGCGTGCTGTTGTGGAACCACTACGTCGTGCCGCAATGGACCTACGGCAAGGTCCGCAGCGCGCGCTGGGACCGCTACAGCCGGCCTGATCCGCTGCCGAAATACGGCTTCTCCGGTTTTCCGACGGTCTGGTGGTGGGACGAGGCGAAGGCGGCCAAAGCCGGGACGCGCTCGTGAGCCGGCTGTCCCGCCGCGATGTTCTCATCGTCGGCGCCGGCGCCGTTGCTTCGGGTGTGACTGGCCGCGGCGCGATGGCGCAGGCCGATGCCGAACGCCATGGCCTGTCGGCGTTCGGCGATCTCGCCTATCCGGCCGAATTCCCGCACTTCAAGTACGTCAATCCGGCGGCGCCCAAGGGTGGCACGTTCATCCAGCTCGCGGGCGCGGGCACGGCCACCTTCAATTCGCTCAACGGCTTCATCCTCAAGGGCGATCCGGCGATCGACATGGAGCTGGTGTTCGCTTCGCTGATGGCGCGCGCCAGCGACGAGGCGGACGCGGTCTATGGGCTGGCGGCGGATCGGGTTGCGATATCCGCCGACGGGCGCAGCTATCGTTTCCGGCTGCGCGAGGGCATCAAGTTCCACGACGGCACGCCGATCACGGCCGGCGACGTGACGTTCTCGCTGTCGATCCTGAAGGAAAAAGGCCATCCCAACATCGGTATCCTGCTGCGCGACATGGAGGCGGCCGAAACCGATGGCGAACGCACGGTCGTGCTGCGTTTCGCGGCCAACCGCGCCCGCGACGTGCCGCTGTTCGCGGCGACGCTGCCGATCCTCTCACGCGCGTTTTACGCGACGCGGAAGTTCGACGAGACGACCATGGAGCCGCCGCTCGGCTCCGGTCCTTACCGGGTCGGCCGCTTCGAGCAGGGCCGGTTCCTCGAGTTCGACCGGGTCAAGGACTGGTGGGGCGCCGATCTGCCGGCGGCGCGCGGCCAGTTCAATTTCGACGTGCTGCGCTACGACTACTATCGCGACCGCGACGTGGCGTTCGAAGGCTTCACCGCCCGCAGCTACTGGTTCCGCGAGGAATACACCTCGCGCATCTGGGCGACGCGCTACGATTTCGCGGCGATCCGCGACGGCCGCGTCAGGCGCGAGGTGCTGCCGGACCAGCGTCCCTCCGGCGCGCAAGGCTGGATGATCAACACCCGGCGGGAGAAGTTCGCCGATCCGCGGATGCGCGAGGCGTTCGCGCTCGCCTTCGATTTCCAGTGGACCAACAAGAACATCATGTTCGGCTCCTACGAGCGGACCCATTCCTATTTCCAGAACTCCGACATGATGGCCAAGGGCAAGCCTTCGCCCGCTGAACTGGCGCTGCTCGAACCCCATCGCGGCAAGGTGCCCGACGAGGTGTTCGGCGAGCCGTGGGTCCCGCCCATGAGCGACGGCTCGGGTCAGGACCGCCGGCTGCTGCGGCGCGCCATCGAACTGCTGACGGCCGCCGGCTGGACCATCAAGGACGGCAAGCGCGTCAACGCCAAGGGCGAGCCGCTGACCGTCGAGTTTCTGTTCTTCGAGCGCTCGTTCGAGCCGCACCATGCGCCCTACGTGAAGAACCTCGCGCTGCTTGGGATCGAGGCCAGGCTGCGCCTGGTCGAGCCGGTGCAATATCGCTCGCGGGTGGAGGATTTCGATTTCGACATCACCGTGCAGCGCATGGTGTTCGCGCTCACGCCCGGCGATACGCTGCGGACCTATTTCTCCAGCCAGTCCGCCCGCACCAAGGGATCGTTCAATTTCCCCGGCATCGCTGATCCGGTGGTCGATGCGCTGGTGGAGCGCGTTATCGCCGCCCCCGACCGGGCCGGCCTGAACGCCGCGTGCAGCGCGCTCGACCGGGTGCTCCGAGCCGGCCGCTACTGGATTCCGCACTGGTACAAAGCGTCGCACTGGGTCGCCTATTGGGACATGTTCGGCCAGCCGCCGACCAAGCCGCGCTATGCCCGCGGCATTCCGGAAACCTGGTGGTACGACCGCGACAAGGCAGCAAAGCTCGAGCAGAGAGGATAAGCTCGGCCGCATGAGCGCCTACATCATCCGCCGCCTGCTGTTCATGATCCCGACCTTGCTCGGGATCATGATGGTGTCGTTCGTCGTGGTGCAGTTCGCGCCCGGCGGCCCGGTCGAGCGGGTGATCGCGCAGCTCTCCGGCGCCGACACCGGCGCCAGTTCGCGCATTCCGGGTTCGGGGCAGGGCGGCGACTTCGGCGCGCGCGGCGTGCAGGGCGGCTCGCAGGTCGATGCGACAAATTCCAAGTATCGCGGCGCGCAGGGGCTCGATCCGGAGTTCATCAAGAAGCTCGAAGTGCAATTCGGCTTCGACAAGCCGGCGCACGAGCGTTTTTTGCTGATGCTGTGGAATTACGCGCGCTTCGATTTCGGCAAGAGCTACTTCCGTGACGTCGACGTGCTTCAGCTCGTCAAGGAGAAGCTGCCGGTGTCGATGTCGCTCGGCATCTGGATGACGCTGCTGACCTATCTGATCTCGATCCCGCTCGGCATCCGCAAGGCGGTGATGGACGGCTCGCGGTTCGACACCTGGACCTCGGGCGTCATCATCATCGGCTACGCGATCCCGGGCTTCCTGTTCGCGATCCTGCTGATCATCCTGTTCGCCGGCGGTTCGTATTTCGATTTCTTTCCGCTGCGCGGGCTGACCTCGGACAACTGGTCGCAACTCACCTGGTGGCAGAAGGCCCTCGACTATTTCTGGCATCTTGCGCTGCCGATCATCTCGATGGTGCTCGGCGCGTTCGCCACCATGACGCTGCTCACCAAGAACTCGTTCCTCGACGAAATCCGCAAGCAATACGTGCTGACCGCCCGCGCCAAGGGCTGCACCTCGCGCCAGACGCTCTACAATCACGTCTTCCGCAACGCGATGCTGATCGTGATCGCCGGATTTCCCGGCGCGTTCGTGCACGCGTTCTTCTCCGGATCGCTGCTGATCGAGACCATCTTCTCGCTCGACGGGCTCGGACTGCTCGGCTTCGAGAGCGTGCTCAACCGCGACTATCCGGTGGTGTTCGCCACGCTCTACATCTTCGCCCTGATCGGGCTGGTGGTGAACCTGATCTCGGACCTCACCTACACCTGGATCGATCCGCGTATCGATTTCGAGACGCGGGAGGTGTGAGGTGGACGCGCGCGTGAGCGGTACGGTCCCGGAGACCCAGGCGGCCGCGCCGCTCGGGCTTGCGGTCCCGCCGGAGCGCCGCCGCGTCTTGCTGTCGCCGATCAACCGGCGGCGCTGGGAGAACTTCAAGCGCAACCGCCGTGGCTACTGGTCGTTCTGGTTGTTCCTTGTGCTGTTCTTCGTCTCGCTGTTCGCCGAGTTCATCGCCAACGACAAGCCGTTCCTGATCCGGCACGAAGGCAAGCTGTATTTCCCCGCGATCGTGACCTATTCGGAAACCGCCTTCGGCGGCGAGTTCGAGACCGCGGCGGACTATCGCGATCCCTTTTTGCAGAAGCTGATCGCCGACAAAGCCGGCACCGTCATCTGGCCGCTGGTCCGCTACTCCTACGACACCCACAATCTCGACCTGCCGACGCCGGCGCCGTCGCCGCCGACCTGGCGGCTGACCGAGGAGCAGTGCAAATCCGTGGTCGAGAAGAAGGGTCTGAAGAGCTGCAGCGATCTCGAATACAACTGGCTCGGCACCGACGACCAGGGCCGCGACGTGGTCGCCCGGCTGATCTACGGCTTCCGCATCTCGGTGCTGTTCGGGCTGATCCTGACCATCATCTCCTCGATCATCGGCGTGGCCGCCGGCGCGGTGCAGGGCTATTTCGGCGGCTGGACCGACCTGCTGTTCCAGCGCGTGATTGAAATCTGGACCTCGGTGCCATCGCTCTACCTGCTGCTGATCATCTCCTCGGTGCTGGTGCCGGGATTCTTCGTGCTGCTCGGAATCCTGCTGCTGTTCTCCTGGGTGTCGCTCGTGGGTCT
>CAMDEB010000094.1 GCA_945893085.1 Rhodoplanes serenus
CCGGCGTGCCGCCCTCCCAACGCGCCAGCGCGCGGGCGGCTTCGGCTGCTCGCGCCGCGGCGATCTCGCTTGGCGCCGTGATCGCGACGAAGTCGCCCTCGCGCACGATACCGATCGGCGCCTTGGCAGCCTTGCGCACCGCGACCTCATCAAGCGTGATCAAGCGCGCGCCGGGCCAAGGCTGCCGCAGCACCCGGGCGTGCACCACGTCCTCCGGCACGATGTCGTGGATGAACGCCGCGCCCGCGACCTTCGCCGGCAGGTCGAGCCGCGGCAGGTTCTTGCCGACGATGCGGTACTGCGACGGCCGCTTGGTCGGCGCGGTGCCGCTCGCCCGGCGGTCGAGATTGATGCTTGCGGACATCGACCAATAGTCGCGTCCGGTCTGCTTGCCGCCGCGGAGGAATTTGCCCTGTTCGACCGAAAGCTCGCCGACCGGACAGCCCAGCGCATCGGCGGCCCGGTCGAGGAACATCGATCGCACCTCGGCGCAGACCAGACGGATCGCCGCGCCGCCGACCGAGACCGAATAGCTGCCCGAGGTGAAATACTCGGCCGGGCTGACGTCGGTCTCGCCGGACACGATGCGCACCTGTTCCGGCGTGACGTCGAGCTCTTCGGCGGCGATCTGGGTCATCGCGGTGAGGATGCCTTGCCCGATTTCCACCTTGCCGGTGGCGATGCGCACGCGCCCCGGCTCGAACGCGATCCACTGCGACAGGATCGGATTGTCGATCAGGCTCAGCGGCAGCGTGTTGGAGATCATGCGGACGCTCCGCCAGCGATCGCGGCCGCCGCCTTCTGCACCGCGCGGATGACGCGATTGTGGATGCCGCAGCGGCAGAGATGCGGATCGAGCGCCGTGGCGATCTCGTCGCGACTCGGCTTGGGATTTTTCCTGAGCAGCGCCGCGGCCGACATCAGGATGCCGGAGAGGCAGTAGCCGCATTGCCCGGCCTGCTCGTCGAGGAATGCCTGTTGCAGCGGATGCAGCGTGCCGTTCTGCGCCAGTCCTTCGACCGTCGTCACCGCCTTGCCGGCGAGCGTTTCGACCGGCCGCGTGCAGGAGAACGACGGCTCGCCGTCGATCAGCACCATGCAGGCGCCGCACTGCTCGGTGCCGCAGCCGAACCTCGTGCCGCGCAGGCCAAGCTCGTCGCGCAGCACCGAAAGCAACGGCGCGTCGCCTTCGGCTTCGACGCACACCTGGCGGCCGTTCACTGAAAACGCGAGACCTTCACTCATCGTGCGTCAGGAAATGCCCGGCCAGCTTCGGGATCACTGCTTGGGAACCGTGATGCCCTTGGCGTCGATGAAGGTGGACCAGTTCTTGATCTCGTTCTCCAGCTTTACGTGCAGAGCCTTGCCGGGGATGAAGTCGGTGATGTTGTCGACCTTCTGCAGGCGCTCCTTGACCTTCGGATCGGTCATCACGGTCTGGAACACCCTCTCGATCTTGGCGCGCACCGGCTCCGGGATACCCTTGGGACCGAAGATGCCCCACCAGAACCGCAGGTCGACGTCGGCGTGCTTGACGCCGGCTTCCTTCAGCGTCGGGACGTTCGGCAAGGCCGGCGAACGCACGTCGCCGGTCACCGCGAGCGCCTTGATCCGGCCGCCCTCGACAAGAGTCTTGGCTACACCAATCCCGGCCATGTTGGCTGCGACGTGGCCCGCGATGACGTCGGCCATCGCCGGACCGCCGCCCTTGTAGGGCACGTGGACGGCTTGCATGCCGGCGCCGTCGATGACCACCTCCATCGTCAGATGCGCGACGCTGCCGGTGCCGGCCGAGGCATAGTTCAGCTTCTGCGGCACCGATTTCGAATGGGCGATGAACTCCTTCATCGTCGTGGCGGGCACGTTGTTGGCGACCGCGAGCGCGAGCGGTGAGTTCGCAAGGCCGGCAACGGCGTCGAAATGCTTGCGCGGGTCGAAGCCGGACGAGTGGCCCCGGTACAGCGCCTGGCTGATGCCGAGCGCGTTCTCCGCCACCAGCAACGTGTAGCCGTCCGGCGGCGACGCGGCGACGGCGTTCCAGGCGATGTAGCCGCCACCGCCGCCGCGGTTCTCGATGACCACGGGCTGTCCCAGCGCGGTCTGGATGTCGTTGGTGAGCTGCCGGATGAACGTGTCGGTCGCCCCGCCCGGCGGGAAGGCGACGACGAGCCTGACCGGCCTGTCTGGATAGGAGTCTTGCGCATGCGCCAGGGCGGGAACGCCCAGCAGCGCGCAGGTGATCGTGCACCACCGAATGAGACGCATCATGACGCTTCCCCAATTGCGGTTGACCGGACAGCCCATTCGACCACGGGCAGGCTGGCCCGTCGATAGGGAGTGACGGCGCGTCGCAGCCGGCGGAGCGGCCCCGCTATTCCGGCTTGATGCCCTTGGCGTCGATGAACCTGGTCCAGTTCTTGATTTCGCTTTCCAGTTTGGTGGCCAGCATCGGGGAGGGCAGGAAGTCCGGGGTGATGTCGAGCTTGGCGAAACGCTCCCGCAGGGCCTGGTTGGTCAGGATGGTCTGCACCGCCTTCTCCACCTTGGCGCGGACCGCGTCCGGCAGGCCCTTCGGTCCGAACACGCCATACCAGAACCGCAACTCCACATCCGGCTTCTTCATGCCGGCTTCGACCAGCGTCGGCACGTTCGGCAGTGCGGGAGATCGCGTCGGCGAGGTCACGCCGAGCCCCTTCACCTTGCCGCTCTCGACCAGGCCCTTGGAAACCTGGATCGAGTTGATCGTCATCGGCACGTGGCCGGCGATGACGTCGTTGATCGACTGTCCGCCGCCCTTGTAGGGGATGTGGATCGCCTCCATCCCGACGCCGTCCTTGAACACCTCGAAGATCAGGTGCGAGACGCTGCCGACGCCGGCGGATGCGAAGTTCATCTTGGTCGGCACCGTTTTCGAATAGGCCACCAGCTCCTTCACCGAATTCACCGGCACGTTGTTGGCGACCACCAGCGCCGAGGGCGAAACCGCGACGCCGGCGATGGCCTGGTACTGCGTGATCGGATCGAAGCTCGACGTCGCTTTCTTGTGCAGCGCCTGGCTGATGGCGAGCGCGTTTTCCGCGAGCAGCAGCGTGTAGCCGTCGGGCTCCGCCGCCGCGACGTGGTTCCAGGCGAGATAGCCGTTGGCGCCGGGGCGGTTGTCGATGATCACCGGCTGGCCGAGCGCATCCTTGAGTTCGTTGGAAATCTGCCGGGCCAGCGTATCGGTGGCGCCGCCGGGCACGAAAGCGACCACGAGCCGGACCGGCCGGTCGGGATAGGAGGACTGGGCGGAAGCTGAGTTCGCTGCGAGCAATGCGAACACAACGAGCGAAGAGCGAACGAGATACTGCATGGCGCAACCTCCCATCGGCGACTTATGTCGGAGGCAAGCGACCGATCCGACTCCGGTGTCATGGCCGAGCTTGACCCGGCCATCCATCGCCTGAGGTGATTCTCATTTCAGATGGATGCGCGGGTCAAGCCCGCGCATGACAATTCTATGCGAGGCTACATGTTCTTCAGCAGCCAGTCTCCGATGTAGTCGACGCCGAGCTGGCGATGGTCGACCTGACAATGCTCCGCGCCGCCTTCCTCGGCGGTGAAGATGCGCAGCTCTTTGTTCTTCGAGCCGAGCTTTGCGTAGAGCGTATGCGCGGCCTCCAAAGGAACGATGCGGTCGTTCTCGCCGTGCAGGATCAGGAACGGGCATTCGACCTTTTGCGCGACGCCCTCGAGGTCGAATTTCTTGGCGATCTCCAGCGCCGTCTCGTTGTTGGGCGCGCCGACCACCCAGCGGAACTGGAAGATCGAGGTCGAGCTGGTCCGCGGGTCCTGGGCGAGCAACGCCTTGTTGCCGGCGACCCAGTCGTAGATCGGCCAATGCATCGCGCCGAGCGCCACGCCCGCGGCGTAGCGCTTGTCGAAGGCGCAGACGCGCGGCGCGTGATAGCCGCCGAAGCTGTAGCCCGACACCGCGACGCGCTTCGGATCGACCTCGGGGCGCGAAGCGACATAGTCGTAGGCCGGAATTCCTGCGGCCTCGTAGTCGTAGCGGCTTGGGATGTTGCGCAGCCGCAGCGGCTCGGACTGGCCGGGCCCGTCGATGGCGAGCACGTTGATACCGCGTTTCGCCAGGTCGATCCCGGCGAAGATGACGCTCATCTCCTTGGCATTATCCATGCCGTCGAACAGCACCAGCGTCGGACGCCGGCCTTCGCCTTTGCCCTTCACGAAATAGGCGGGGAGTGTGAGGCCCTTCTCATAGGGAACCTCGACGCGTTCGATGTCCGGATGCAGCCGGTCCATGGCGCCCTGGTAGCAACGCAGCGCCTTGCGATAGATCACCAGCTTCTCTTCGCCCGGCGGGATGAAGCGCTCGGCGCTGTAGTAGTAGTTGCCCGCGCGCATGTACTGATTGCCGGCGCTAATCCTGTTGCCCGCCGCATCCGCCTTGTCGCCGTAGGCCGCTACGCGGTCGGCTTCCTTCGCCCACTCTTCCTTCCAGACCTTGTCGAGATCGGGCTCGCCGCTGCGCGCCAGCAGCCGCAGCCGGATGTTGTCGATCTCCGCCATGGCGGCCGCGGCGTAAGGCACCATGCCCTTGACGATCTGCATCGCGTTGCTCCAACGCAGATTGCCGGGGAAGGTGACAGGCCAGTTGCCTTCGGTCGTTGCCATGATCTTCATTTCTCCATCAGGTCAGTTTTTGGTAGGCCCACTGCGCGCAGGCGAACAGTTTGCGATCGTCGTGGCGCCGGGCGATGAGCTGCGCGCCGATCGGCATGCCGTTCGGACCCTTGAATACCGGCAGCGACACCGAAGGCACGTGCAGCGACGTCCAGAGCTGAAACAGCGGCACGCCCTCGAACGCCCAGAACCCGACCTGCGCCTCGCCGAACGCCGCCGGCGTCAGCAGGACGTCGATGTCGCCCCACAGCCCGTCGAGCCGCGCGCGGCACTCCTGCGCGGTTTCCTTGGCCGCGACGTAGCGCTCGAAGCTGCCGTTGATGCCGTCGTTCAAGCGCCCGCCGCGCAGCGTGTCGCTGATCTCGTCCCAATGGTTCTCGATCTCCCAGGTGAACGTGCGCGCGAACTCGAAGCTCGAGATGCAACGATGCGCGTCATGCAGGCGCGCGAAGTCGGCCGGCAGATCGAATTCGGTGATGCGGGCGCCGGCGCGGGCCAGCCTCAAGCTTGCGTCCTCGACCAGCGTCCGCGTGGTCGGCTCGAACTTGTCCCAGACATGGCTGCGGCACAGCGCGATATGCGGGATTCGCCCAAGTGGCGCGATCGGCTCCGGCGGGATGCCGAGCAGCACGTCGCGATAGAGCGCGATGTCCTCAACCGAGCGCGCCAGGATGCCGAGCGTATCGAGCGAGCCGGACGCCTCCATGACGCCGTGCATGCGGTGCTCGCCGTAGGTCGGCCGGTAGCCGAACACGCCGCAGAACGACGCCGGGCGGATGGTGGAGCCGGTGGTCTGGGTGCCGATCGCGAGCGGCACCATGAAATCCGCCACCGCCGCGGCCGAGCCGCTCGACGAGCCGGCCGGCGTCCGTGTGAGATCGTGCGGGTTGCGGGTCGGCCCCGGGTGCAGGTTGGCGAACTCGGTGGTGACGGTCTTGCCGAGCAGCACGCCGCCGGCCTTGCGGCTGAGCGCGACGCAGGCGGCATCGCGCTCCGGCTGCCGGCCCTTATGGATCGGCGTGCCCCATTCGGTCGGCATGTCGAAGGTGTCGATGATGTCTTTGACGCCGAACGGCACGCCGGCCAGCGGTCCGCGCCGCGAGCCGCGGTCGATGGCGCGCGCCGCCGCAATCGCCGCTTCGGGATCGACATAAGCCCAGGCGTGCACGTCGGCGTCGCGCGCGGCGATGCGATCGAGACAGGCGCGAACCACGGCCTCGCTGGTTGTGCGGCCGCCCTCGATCGCGGCGACGATCTCCGTGGCCGTCATTTCATGGAGCGGTGGGATGGCGCTGACCCTTGCAACAAGAAAACTCGAAGCCGCCCGATGCTTCGGATGGCGCTGGGTCAGGATTGTCGGATTTGATAGTGTGCCACGTCAATGGCGCCGCGCCGGAAGCCGACTTCGCAATAGGCGAGGTAGTACTCCCACATCCGCTTGAAGCGCAGATCGAATCCGAGCTTCTGGATGTCCGGCCATGCCGCCTCGAACCGCTGCTGCCAGACCGCCAGGGTGCGTGCGTAGCTCTGGCCGAAGGTTTCGATCGAATTCAGCGCAAGCTTGGCCCGGTCGATCTCGCGCCGCATGATCGCCGTGGTCGGCAGCATGCCTCCGGGGAAAATGTAACGCTGGATGAAATCCGGGGTTGTCCGATAGGCATCGAAACGGGACTCGTCGATGGTGATGACCTGCAGCACCGCGACGCCGCCCGACTTGAGGCATTCGCGCAGCTTGTCGAAAAACACCGGCCAGTATGCCAGGCCGACGGCCTCGAACATCTCGATCGAGACGATCCGGTCGAACCGGCTGTTGACGTCGCGATAGTCCTGCAACCGGACGTCGGCCTGTGGCAGCAGGCCGCGCTGGCGCAGCCGCTCCTGGGCGTAGGCCAGTTGCTCCTCCGACAAGGTCAGTCCGGTGACCGCGCAGCCGTGGCGCGCGATCAGCCGCTCCGCCAGTCCGCCCCAGCCGCAGCCGATTTCGAGCACCCGCTCGCCACCGTTGAGCTCCAGCAGGGCGATGGCGCGGTCGATCTTGGCGCTCTGCGCCTCCTCGAGCGATTGGTCCGGATGCGAGTACAGCGCGGATGAATAGATCATCTCGCGGTCGAGCCAGCGCGCGTAGAATTCGTTGCCGAGATCGTAGTGGGCGAGGATGTTGCGCTTGGCGCCGCGCCTGGTGTTGTCGCGCCGGCGGTGCATCAGGCGGTTCCATACGCGCAGCGGAGCGGCCGGCGCGCAGACCCGCTGCAGGCTCTGCCAGTTGGCGATGCCGAGATCGAGCACGGCGGTGATGTCGGGGCTCGACCAGTCGCCGGCCATGTAGCCTTCCGCGAAGCCCAGCTCGCCGCCGGTGACGCAGCGCCACAGGCTGCGCCAGCGGTGCAGGACGATCGTCGCCTGCGGACCCGGATTCGGCCCCGCAATGCTCAATCGTTCGCCCGAGGGCGTTTCGATGATGACGTGTCCCGCTTCCAGCCGCGGCAGCAGGCGGGCAAGCAGCCGCGTCTGCAGGCTCTGGTGCGGCTTGATTTGGAATGGATGAGGGTCGCGGGCGAGGCCGGAGTCGGCGGCTGCGCCCGCAACCCGATGTTCAGCAGGAGGCGTATCGCTTCCCAATGAATCCCCCGCGATCACTGTCAGCGTTACCAACGGGTCTGAAAAACATACCCATCGATTCCCGGTCCGACAAGACGGTTCGCCGTGCGGCACTGGTCTACAGCAGCCGCCGTTGCGGCAGCCCGAGGAATGCGCCGATCTGTCGCCTGCTTCATCGCGATCTGTCGCAAACCGTACAGACGCTGGTGAACGAGGGCTATGTCACCGGCCGGCAGCAGACTGATCCGCCGGCAACGCCCTGCGCAAACGGCCGCCGCTTACGAGCAGCAGCGGCACTGCATGGCGAAGGGCCGATCTCGTAGATGTCGCGGAACCCTTGCGTGGTCAGCAGCGCGCAGCGCGCGCCGCTGCGCTCCAGGATGGTGTTGATCGCCACGGTGGTGCCGTGCAGGAACAGCCGCGACTCCTGAAAGCGCGAGCCGGCCTTCTCGACGCCGGTCTCGATCCCGGTGACCAGCCGCTCCGCCGTGGTCAGCGCCTTGCCGAGCTTGAGTTCGCCGGTGGTCTCGTTGAACGCCGCCACATCCGTGAATGTGCCCCCGACGTCGGCCGAAAGGCGGATCGGAGCGGTGTCACGCACGGCAGAACTCACGGGCAGGAACTCCATCGAATTTGCCGGCCACCCTTAGCAGGCGCGGCGGTGGCCTTCCAATGCCAAAGCCATCGGGCGGCGGTGCGGTCGGAGGTGAACACCACCCGTGAGCCGTCCGGTGCGAAACGCGGATGCGGATGGGTGTGCTGACCGCTCCGCCCTGCGTCTTACGCGCGCGTACGGCTTTAGTATCGGTTGTCGGCCGGATCGATGTAGGGGAACGCGCTCAGCACGTGGGGCGTGGTGACGGCCGGCGCAGCGCGCAGATAGCTCGGGTTGAGCTCATCCAGGCGATTGACGCCGAGCAGGCCGAGGCAGCGGATCATTTCGTCCTCCAGCAATTCGAGAACGCGCGTCACGCCATCGCGGCCCGCGGCGGCGAGCCCGTAACCGTACAGCCGGCCGATGCCGACCGCATTGGCACCAAGCGCGATCGCCTTGACGATGTCGGTGCCGCGGCAGAAGCCGCCGTCGACGATGATCTGGGCGCGGCCCTTTACCGCGGCGACGACTTCGGGCAGCACGTCGATCGAGCCGAGACCATGGTCGAGCTGGCGTCCGCCGTGGTTGGAAACATAGATCACGTCGACGCCGTGTTCGACGGCGAGCATCGCGTCCTCGGCGGTGGCGATGCCCTTCAGCATCAGCGGCAGCTTGTATTTTTTTCTGAGCAGGTCGAACTGCGCCCAATCCACCGCCTTCTGGTATTTGGCGTGTTCCATGGTGCGCGGGGAGGCTGCGTGATAGCGCTTGGCGATGTCGCGCTCGCGGCGGCTGTAGTGATGGGTGTCGACGGTGAGGCACAGGCCGTCGAAGCCGGCGGCGACCGCGCGATCGAGGAAGTTTTCAACCCAGCCCTGGTCGCCGCGCACATAGAGCTGAAAGAATTTCACGCCCGTGCCGCTCTTGGCGACCTCTTCGAGTTCGGGGGCGGCGACCGAGCTTAGGAACATCGGACAGCCGAACGCGCCGGCGGCGTCCGCGACGAGGGCCGCGCCGGCCGGGTCGAACCGCTCGATGCTGCCGATCGGCGCCGGCATCACCGGGATGCGAGTCTTCGTGCCGAGAAAGCTGCTGCTGCAATCGGTCGAACCGACGTTTCGCATCACCCGCGGCCGGAAGGCTAGGGAATCGAGGGCGAGCCGGTTGCGCCGCGTCGTGGTCTCGGTTTCGGCGGCACCGATCAGAAAGTCCCAAATGCTGCGGTCGAGCTTGTGACGCGCCGCCACCACGATCTCGTGCAGGTTCTGAAAGCGCTCCCTGACCTCGTCCATCGTCCCCAACCCCAGTTCTTCACTTGCCCATGGGCATGACATATCGAACCGCCGGTGTTCCGCCAAGGAGACACCGCGCCGAACGAAAACAAATGTTGTCGGAAGGCCGCCGCTCAGCGCACGGCAAGGTTCTCGAAGCTGCGCTCCTTGAGAAACTGATCGAGACCCCAGCGTTTGACCTGGTCCATGACCTCGTCGAACTCCGACTGCGGGATGGTCTTGTAGACGAAGCGCTCGCCGCGCCCGAACTTGCTGAAGTCCCACGGGTGGGTGTCCTCGAATTCCAGCGGGATCGCGAGCTTCCACAACGGCAGGTATTTCGCCAGATCGGCGTCCATTGCTTTTTCGGCGCGGTCGAGCGCGCGCAGATAGCGCGTCACCATGTCGGAATTGAAACTCTCCGGCACCCACCACAGGGTGTGGAACGTGTCCTCCATGATCTTGCGCAGGCCAAGCTGCTCCGCCATGGCGATCTGCGGCGGCAAGAGGCTCGCCGCCTCGACCTCGCCGTCGAGCAATGCGCGAAGCCGCGCGCCGAAGCCGCCGGTGTTCACGGTCTTGATGTGTTCCAGCGGCAGATATTTTTCCAGCCGGAACGGCACGTTGAAATGGCTGCCGGCGCGCATGCCGACCGAGATCGGCACGTCCTTCAAATCCTCAGGACGTCGTATCTTCGAGTCCGGCCGCACGAAGATCGCCCAGGGTGAATCGCCGTAGGCGTCCGGCACGAACCGGCCCATGCCGGCGCTGGCGTTGCAGATGCTGCCCCAGACGCAGGCGCCCTGGATCACCTCGCGGCCTTCCGAGAACGGCTTGTCCTGTGGCCGCTCGAAGTAGTTCAGCGCCTTCCAGCTCGACTGCGTGCCGCGGAAGGTCTTCCAGTCGAGCTCGACGTCGAGGCCTTCGGCGGCGAAGAAGCCCTCCTGGTGCGCGACGAAGTCATTGAGGCCCATGCCCTTGGGGGCGACGGCGACCTTCTTCAGGCTCGTGGCCATGGCATTTCCTCCCTCGACCGGTGCAAGACGGCGGATCGTTGTCTTATAGTGGCCTGACGAGCCTTTTATCACGGCGCCCGGAGCGCGTGTAGCCGTGGGCGGCGCGGAGGTGGCGTGGATTTTTCCCTGTCCAGCGAGCAGACCGCGATCCGGAGCGCGATCGAGCGCATCTGCGGGCGGTTCGGCGACGATTATTGGCGCGGGAAGGATCGCGAGGGCGAGTTCCCGCACGAGTTCCACCGCGCCATCGCCGCCGACGGCTGGCTCGGCATTGCCATGCCGCAGGAATACGGCGGCGCCGGCCTGGGCGTCACCGAGGCGGCGCTGATGATGCAGGCGGTGGCCGAATCCGGCGCCGGGTTGTCCGGCGCTTCGGCGCTGCACATGAACATCTTCGGATTGAATCCGGTCGTGGTGTTCGGCAGCGGCGAACAGAAGAAGCGCATGCTGCCGCCGCTGATTGCGGGCGACGACAAGGCGTGCTTCGCGGTCACCGAACCCGACGCCGGCCTCGACACGCTCAAGCTCAAGACCAAGGCGGTGCGCGACGGCGACCGCTATCTGCTGTCGGGCCAGAAGATCTGGATCTCGACCGCGCAGGTCGCGAGCAAGATGCTGATCCTGGCGCGCACCACGCCGCTCGAACAGGTGAAACGCAAGACCGAGGGCCTGAGCCTGTTCTACACCGCGCTCGACCGGCGCCATGTCGACGTGCGCGAGATCGAGAAGATGGGGCGCAGCGCCGTCGACTCCAACGAGCTGTTCATCGACAAGCTGCCGGTGCCGGTGGCCGACCGCATCGGCGAGGAGGGCAGGGGGTTTGAATACATCCTGCACGGCATGAACGCCGAACGCATCCTGATCGGCGCCGAGGCGGTGGGGCTCGGCCGGGCGGCGCTGCGCAAGGCCGCGAACTACGCCAAAGAGCGCATCGTGTTCGACCGGCCGATCGGGCAGAACCAGGCGATCCAGCACCCGCTCGCCGCCTGCTGGATGGAGCTCGAAGCCGCCAACCTGATGGCCTTCAAGGCGGCGACGCTCTACGACCAGGGTGCATCCTGCGCCGCCGAGGCCAACGCGGCTAAGTATCTCGGCGCCGAAGCAGCCTTCAACGCCTGCCAGACCGCGGTGATGACCCACGGCGGCATGGGCTACGCCAAGGAGTTCCACGTCGAGCGCTATCTGCGCGAGGTGATGATCGCGCGGCTTGCGCCGGTCAGCCCGCAGATGATCCTGTGTTTCATCGCCGAGAAGGTGCTGGGCCTGCCGAAGTCGTATTGAAACGCACCTCGCATCTTTCCACGCTGGTCGCGCAGCGGTGCCGGACGATGGTGCAACTTCTGCAATGCAACATTAGGCATACGACAAATTGTTTAGGGTTTCGCGCCTCTGGTCGTACGCCGAAAGTGGGAAAGCGATCAAATCATTGATTCAGATCGATTTTATGAATGCCAAGCGCTGCAAGGCGTAGGCTGATACTGCGGCGCAAATGTCCTGTCTCTGCGCGTCGTTTTTTTTCGAGCTTCCCGCCGGCAACAGGCTCCGTCTGCTTCACAGCGCCCTTGATCACATCGCCCCACTTCTTCTCGATCTCGCGTGCTTCATCCTGGGTCAATGCGGACGTCGGCGGATATTTGTCCTTCCAGCCGAACGGCCGCACCGCCTCGATGATCGCCTTGGAGTGCGAGGTGATGCCGGCGGCCTTATGCTCCGCGGGAATACGCGGATCGAGCGCGGAGCTCCAGGCGTTGCGCACGATGTCGATCTGCTCGGACGGCTCGCAGCGCGTGGTCACCGCCCACATCACGTCGGCAAGATTGGACGGATCGACGTCGTCGTCGACCACCACCACCAAGCGCCCCTTGTAGCTGTTTGCCGCCGCGATCAGCGCCACGCGCTTATCGCATGCCCACGCTTCACTTGGGCGTCATTTGGCCTTCAGCCCCAGCTCACCCAACAGCTTGCCCTGATACTTGAAATCCTCTTGCAGATAGGCGGCGAATTCATCCGGCCTGGAGCCAAGCAAATACATGCCGATGGTGTCGAAGACACGCACGATCTCCGGGGACGCCAGCGCCTTCACGGTCTCGCGGTGGAAGCGGTCGATGCGGTCCTGAGGCGTGCGCGCCGGGAACAGGAAGCCGAACCAGCTACTGACGTCAAAATCCCTGTAGCCGAGCTCCTGCAACGTCGGCGTGTCGGGCAGCGCCGGCGCGCGCCGCGAGCCGGTGACCGCGAGCGCCTTGATCTTCTTGCCGTTAACCAGCGGCG
>CAMDEB010000095.1 GCA_945893085.1 Rhodoplanes serenus
ACAGCCGCACCAGCCGCCCGGGCTCGGCCGAGATTGCGCCGAGCTCCGCGATCATGGCCTCGGCGCGCTTCCCCAGCGCATCGATGTCGAGCGGCGTCATGACATCCATTCCACCTTGATCGCGGTCTCGATCGTGGCCTGCAGATTGATCAGCACATGCATGACGATGGCAAGCGCGGTCGAGCCGGTGACCCAGCGGAACCAGCCGAGCAATAGCCCGATGGCAAACACCTGAAAGATCCCCAGCCAGTCGTACTGGATGTGCAGCAGCGCCCAGCCGAGCGCAATGCCGACGATGGCATAGGGCTCGTGGCCCGGACGCCGCGCCAGTCCGCGATAGAGGAAGCCGCGGAAGACGATTTCCTCCCCGAGCGGAGCGAACAACACGATCGCGATCCAGAACGCCGGCAGCCAGCCGGCGTTCTGCGCGGTGCGATGGGCCTCGACCTGGAACGACGTGACGAGGTCGCGGCCCACGGCATAAAGCACCGCGTCCGTCCCAAGCGTCAGCACCGCGACCCAGAACAGCGCCAGCAGCGCGTCGCGCCGCGCCGGCCAGCGCAGGCCGAGATAGTCCGCCACCGGCCAGCCGCGCCAGCGCGCCGCCCAGGCCAGCACCGCCACCTGCACCGGGACCGTGGTCAGAATGCCGAGCGAGACGATCACGCCGTCGTGGGCATTCAGCGGGCGGGAACGGTCGTGCAGCCACCAATAGAGGAACCCGACGGCCACCACCGCGCTGGCGACGAACGCCAACAGCGCCCAGGCGAGCGTTGCGCCATAACCCCAGGGCGGCGGGTGTTCGCGTTCGACCGTGATCGTCATGACGATTATCCGCGCGGAGCTTCGCTATTTCAGCCCGTTCACCCAGCGCCCCAGCGTATCGCGCTCTTCTTCGGTCATGCCGCTCTGGTTGCCCATCGGCATCGCGCGGTTCTGCACGGTCTGCACGTAGACCGGCATGGCAAAGCGCTTAAGCTCGGGGATGGTCTCGAGCGTGACGTTCTTCGGCGGGTCCTTGAACGCCGGATGCGCTGGGTCGCGCGCGTGGCAGCTGACGCAGTGCTTCTGCGAGATCGCCAGCGCCGCGGCGTCCGGCACCGCCGGCCCGGCCGCGACATTGCGGGCCTGCGGCGCCGTCACATAGATCGCCGCGATCAGCGCCATGGCCGCCGCCGGCAGCGCCCAGCCGTAGCCGTCCCAGGTGTCGCCGGCCTCGACGCGGTTGAGGATGTGGCGGATCAGGCCACCGCTGAGCAGGATCAGCGCCACCACCAGCCACGACTGCGGATGGCTGAACAGGAACGGATAGTGCTGCGATACCATCATCAGCAGCACCGGCAGGGTGAGATAGTTGTTGTGGATCGAACGCTGCTTGCCGATCGCACCAAAGCGCGCCTCGGGCGTCTGCCCCGCAATCATCTGCGCGATCATCTTCTTCTGGTTCGGGACGATCACCGCGAACACGTTGGCCGACATGATGGTGCCGACCAGCGCGCCGACATGGATGAAGGCGCCGCGGCCGGAGAACACCTTGGTGTAGAGCACGGTCGCGATCAGGATCAGCGCGAGCACCGCGAGCGCGAGCAGCACGGTGTTGTCGCCGACCTTGGTCCGGCACAGGCCGTCATAGATGAACCACCCCGCCGTCAGCGATGCGACCGAGATGGCGATCGCCTGCCACGGCTCGAGCGGCATCACCGCAGGATCGATCAGATAGGTCGAAGCATGCACGTAATACTGCACGATCAGCAGGCCGAAGCCGGTCGCCCAGGTGAGATAGGCCTCCCAGGTGAACCAGTGCAGGATGTCCGGCAGCTTCGGCGGCGCGACGGTGTATTTCTCGACGTGATAGAAGCCGCCGCCATGCACCTGCCAGGAGGTGCCGAGCACGCCCTCGTTCATGCGCTCGCGCTTGGTCAGCGTGTAGTCGAGCGCCATGAAATAGAACGAGGTGCCGATCCAGCCGATACCGACCACCATGTGTGCCCAGCGCAGCAGCAGGTTCAGCCATTCGCCGAGAAAGACGTCCATCAGCTTCCCCGATAGGTCGAGTAGCCGAACGGCGAAACCAGCAGCGGCACGTGGTAGTGCGCGTCCTCGGCGATGGCGAAGCGCAGCGGGATGACGTCGAGAAAAGCGGGCTCCGCCAGCGTTAAGCCCGGCCCGCTAAAATATTCGCCGACATGGAATGAAAGTTCGTAGCGGCCGGTCTTGAAGGCCGAGCCTTCGAGCAGCGGCTGGTCGAGCCGGCCGTCGGCGTTGGTCACGGCCTCGGCCAGCACGGCCGCCTCGCCGTCGCGCCGGAGCACGACGCGCACGCCCGCCGCCGGCTTGCCGGACGCGGTGTCGAGAACGTGTGTGGTCAGGCGGCCCATTGCGCGTCTTGTGGATTCACCAGCCTCTGTTGCACGAAATAATCATGCCCACGGAACTCGGGCATGCCCGAGTTCCGTAGTATAGCGCGCCGGAAGTCGGGTAAACCCGACTTCCGGGTGTCAAGCCCGGGCATGATTGCAAAAGAAGCAAGTAATGCGCGCTACGGGATCAGGATCGACGAGCCCGTGGTGCCGCGGCCTTCCAGGTCCTGGTGCGCCTTCACCGCGTCCTTGAGCGCATATTTCTGGTTCACCGGAATCTTGACCTTGCCGCTCGAGACCACGTCGAACAGGTCCTTGGCGGTGGCGAGCAGGTCGTCCCGCTTGGCGACGTAGTTGTTGAGCGTCGGGCGGGTGGCGAACAGCGAGCCCTTGGTCTGCAGGATGTTGATGTTGAAAGCCTCGACCGGACCGGACGCGCTGCCGAAGCTCGCGAACATGCCGAGCGGGCGGATGCAATCGAGCGAGGCCGGGAACGTGGTCTTGCCGATGCCGTCATAGACCACGTCGCACAGCTTGCCGCCGGTGATCTCCTTCACCTTCGCGGCGAAGTCCTCGTTGCGATAGAGGATGGTGTGGTGGGCGCCGTTGGCCTTGGCGAGCTTGGCCTTGTCCTCGGAGCCGACGGTGCCGATCACGGTGGCGCCGAGTGCGTTGCCCCATTGGCAAAGGATCAGGCCGACGCCGCCGGCCGCGGCATGCACCAGGATGGTGCTGCTCTTCTCGACCTTGTAGGTGCGGCGAAGCAGGTATTGCGCGGTCATGCCCTTGAGCATCATCGCCGCGGCCTGCTCGTAGCTGATGCTGTCCGGCAGCTTCACGGCGCGATCCGCCGGCATCAGCCGCTCCTGCGCATAGCCGCCGAGCGCCGTGACATAGCCGATGCGGTCGCCGATCTTGATGTCGGTGACGCCGGGCCCGACCGCGATCACCTCGCCCGCGCCCTCGTTGCCTGAGGTGAACGGCAGACCGACCGGGGACGGATACATGCCCATGCGGAAATAGGTGTCGATGAAGTTGACGCCGCAGGCGTGCTGCTTGAGCTTGATCTGGCCCGGACCCGGCGCGCCGATCTCGATCTGCTCGAACGTCAGGACTTCGGGGCCACCTGTCTTATGCACCCGGACCGCTGCGACCATGGTTCTCTCCCGTTTCTCGGTTCGGCGCGCGCAACATCACGCAACTGCCGTTGAAATATCGAGACGGCAGGCGTGCCGTCGGCCGCGATCATAGGGGCGCGCGGTCGGGACGCAAGGGATGGCGGCGGACGATGGGCAGCGTCCCGCCACTTGCCGCGAGGCTTGGGCTTCAGGATAGTCCCCTGCAAGGCACCAGGACGATGGGAGGGTTCGCCATGCCAAGCTCCGCGCGCGCGCAGGCGCGTTTCGCCGCGACACTCGGCACCGTGACGGTCGTTCTCCTGACGGCGACAGCCGCGATGGCACAAACCTACCCCACCGCGCCGGTCCGGGTGCTGGTGCCGTTCGGCGCCGGCGGCGCCACCGACGTGGTGGCGCGGGTGTTCGCCGACCGCCTGGGGCAGCGCATGGGCCAGTCGTTCACGGTCGAGAACCGCGGCGGCGCGGCCGGCCAGATCGCTGCCACCGCATTCGCCCGCGCGCCCGCCGACGGCTACACCCTGATGTTCGCCACCGCAGCGCCGATCACCGTAGCGCCGTTGATGAATGATAAGCTGCAGTACGACCCGCGCAAGGATTTCATCCCGGTCGCCGTGGTCGCGGTCCAGCCGGTCTGGCTGGTGGCGAACGCCCCTTCGCCGTTTAAGACCTTTGCCGACGCCGTCAAGTACGGCAAGGACAATCCCGGAAAGCTCACCTACGGCTCGCCTGGCGTCGGAAGCGAGCCGCATCTCGCCGCCGAGGCGGTGGCTCGCTCGGCCGGAATCCAGATGGTGCATGTGCCGTTCCGCGGCGGCGGCGACGTGATCACCGCGCTGCTGGGCTCGCAGATCAACTTCGGAGCGCTGAGCACCGCTTCGATCGCCGGCGCGTTGCAGCAGGGCACACTGCGCGCGATTGCGGTCTCCTCACCGCAGCGCATGACGGATTTTCCGAATGTGCCGACCTTTGCCGAGCTCGGCCATCCCGGCGCCACCATGGTGCCGTGGTGGGGTCTGATGGCGCCGGCCGGCACGCCGCCGGCCATCGTCGCGCGGCTCACCCAGGAGATGGAGGCGGCGAGCAAGGACGATGCCGTGCGCGAGCGGCTGAAGGCGACCTTCGTGCAGATCCAATTCGAAGGTCCACAGGAGTTCGCGCGGCGTCTCGATGCCGAGACCAAGCTGTATGGCGAGATCATCCGCGCGGCCAAGATCAAGCTGCCATGAAACGAAGCTCCGACCGCATCCGCACCACGCATGCCGGACGGCTACCGGTCCCCGCCGGTTGCGAGGGCCTGCCGACCCGCCTCTATCGCGGCGAGGCGGTCGATCCCGCGGCGATCGAAGCCGGCATCGCCGAGGTCGTCGCCAGGCAGCTCGACATCGGCATCGACTGTATCGGCGACGGCGAATTCTGGAAGGCGCGCAACTTCGCCTATTACAGCCGCCACCTCACCGGGCTTGAGACGCGGCCGCTCAAGCCCGGCGAAACCGGCTCGACCCGCACCTTCACGCGCGAGCGCGACGAGTTCGCCCAGTTCTACAAAGACCTCGACGGCACCGGGACGATCTTCCACGTGCCCGGCGAGAAGCCGATGCCGCCCGAACGCGAGCGGATGATCGCCATCGGCCCAGTCAAATCGAAAGGCACCGCGGCGCTCGCGCAGGAGATCGAGGCGTTCAAGGCGGCGGTGGCAAAAGCCGGGCGCACCGTCGATGAGACGTTCTTCTGCGTGATCGCGCCCGGCTGGCTTGATCACTTCATCTACAACGAGCACTACAAGAGCGACGAGGAGTTCATCTTCGCGCTCGCCGAGGCGCTGCGCGAGGAATATCAGGCGGTGGTCAACGCAGGTTTCATCCTGCAGATCGACGATCCCGGCCTGGTGGACTGGTGGGACATGCTCAAGCCGGCGCTGAGCGTCGAAGAATATCGCGACAAGTTTGCCAGGCTGCGCATCGAGGCGGTCAACCACGCGCTCGAAGGCATACCGGAGGACCGCGTGCGCTATCACCTGTGCTGGGGTTCCTGGCACGGGCCGCACACCCACGACCTGCCGATGCAGCACATCGTCGAGCTGATGCTGCAAGTCAACGCGCAGTGCTATTCGTTCGAGGCGGCCAACGTGCGCCACGAGCATGAATGGAAGCTGTGGAACGATATCAAGCTGCCGCAAGGCAAGATGCTGCTGCCGGGGGTCGTGAGCCACTCCACCAATCTGGTCGAGCACCCGGAGCTGGTGGCCGAGCGGATCATGCGCTTCGCCTCCGCCGTGGGCCGCGACAACGTCATCGCCGGGACCGACTGCGGACTTGGCGGGCGCGTGCATGCGGAGATCGCCTGGGCCAAGCTCGGCGCACTGGCCGACGGCGCGCAGCTCGCGTCCAAGGCGCTGTGGCGGTAGGACGTATGAATTGCGACAGGCGCATCGAAAATTGATACCGTTCGCGCCGGATCAAGCGGGAGCCAGAGCCATGCTTCGACTGCTCATCTCGATGGCAGTTGCGACAGCAATTTTCTCGGTCACAACGCCGGCAGACGCGATCGAAAACACGAAGTGCTACAACAAGTGCCAGGTCCGCAAGCAGGGCCAACCCAAGATAATTCCCAAATGAATCTACAAGTGCGAGATGAAACGGTCGAACCGATAGGTTCCGCGCGCCATCCAGTCACACAGAGTGCCGACTTTTGATCAATTGGCGCGACTACGATCAGGCAGCGCTTGATGCTCAATACAGCACGCGAGCGCAAATCGGCGACCGTTACGACTCCTGGAGCAAAGAACGCCGAAAAGCTTCCGCGGAAGCCAGGAGTTCATTGGCCCCGCAGTTGGACGTTGCATACGGTCCTGGACCCCAGGCACCGCCTCGACATCTTCCCGGCGCCTCGGACAGGCGGACCAGCTCCGGCCGCGATCTTTTTCCATGGCGGCTTTTGGAGATCCGGCGATAAGGCCGATCTGAGCCTGGTGGCGTTCGGCCTTCGCGGCCTGGGCGCAAGCGTCTTTGTCGTCAATTACCCGTTGTGCCCGGGTGCGTCTGTCGAAGACGCGGTCGGATCGGCGCGCGACGACACGCGCTGGATCGCCGCCAACGCTGCGAACTTCGGAGCCGACCCGGACAGGATTTTCGTGTTTGGGCATTCCACCGGCGCTCATCTCGCCGCCATGTGTTTTTGTGGCGGAGGCCGACATCGCACTGAATTGCCGCACGGCATGATCAAAGGCGCGCTGCTGACGAGCGGAATGTATGAGCTCGAACCGATCCGGCTCTCGTCATTGAATGCGGACCTCCATCTCGAACCCGACGATGTCGCGTCTCTGAGCCCGGCTCGACTGCGTTCGTCCGCGTCGGGGCCAATCGTGGTCGCCGTCGGCGACCAGGAGACATCGGAGTTCCGTCGCCAATCCGAGAGCTTTGCGCACGCCATGACCTCGGGCGGTGCGAGCGCCCACTTGGCCGTGGTACCGGACGCGAACCATTACACCATGCTCGAGCAGTGGCGCCCGGGCAGCCACCTGCTGACGCTTTTTCAGTCTCTCGTTCGCGGCGTTGAAGTGTCATAATCCCGGGGAGACAACACGCAGATCGAGCCACTGCGCTTGGTCTGTCGGCCGCTCAGGACCGTTCACAGGAGACGCAGATGCGCCGCCAACGCTCGTGTGCTTATGGATTGGGGCTAGCGCTCTCGATCGTCTGCATGGCCGCGCTTCCGTCGCGTGCGGACGAGGTCGAGAAATTCTACAAGGGCCGAACCGTGACGCTGCTGGTCGGGGTCAGTCCCGGTGGCGGATACGATCTGTACGCGCGCCTGCTCAGTCAATTTCTGCCGAAACATATTCCCGGCGGACCAACCGTGATCGTACAGAACATGCCCGGCGCCGGCGGCCTGCGCCTCGCCAACTATCTTTACTCGGCGGCGCCAAAAGACGGCAGCGTGTTTGGAACGTTTTCCCGGAGCGTTCCGACCGTTCCGCTGTTCCAGCCTTCGGTCACCTTCGACGCCACGAAATTCACCTGGCTGGGAAGCATCGCGCGCGACACCAGCCTTTGCATCACCAACGGCGTATCGCCGATCAAGACATGGCGTGACTTGCTCACGAAGCCTTTGTCGATGGGCGGCCAGGGCGTGGGCACCGACTCGGATATCTATGCCCGTCTCTACCGGAGCATGTTCGGCGCCCAGATCAAGTTGGTCTCCGGCTATCCTGGGACGCGAGATATCACGCTCGCGATGGAGCGCGGAGAGGTCGACGGGACTTGCGGGCTCTCATGGGGCACGATCAAGACTGTGCATTCGGCATGGGTGACCCAGAAGAGCGTCAATTTCCTTCTCCAGGCCGGGCTCGAAAAGGACCCCGAGTTGCCTGACGTGCCTCTGGCGTCCGATCTGGTCGATGATCCCGAGAAGAAAAAGGTCATGCATCTCTATTTCGCACCTCAGGCCATGGGACGTCCGTTCACCGCGCCGCCGAATATTCCGGCTGACCGCAAAGCGGCGCTCATCAAGGCGTTCGACGATACGATGAAAGATCGGGAGTTTCTCGCAGCGGCCGCACAGCAGAGAATTGACGTCAGCCCGATGAAGGGCAGCGAGATCGAAAATCTGGTGCGGCAATTGTACGCGACGCCGGCCGACATCATTGCGAAAGCGGCGAAGGCCACGTCCGAATGATCTAGCGCCCGCCGGACACCCGCAGCACCGTGCCGGTGATGTAGGACGCAGCATCCGAAAGCAGGAACATCACCGCCTCGGCCACCTCCTCCGGCCGGCCCGGCCGGCCCATCGGGATCATCGGCGCGAGCCGCTCCAGCCGGTCCGGCTGGCCGGCGTTGGCATGGATGGTGGTTGCGATCATGCCGGGCGACACCGCGTTGACGCGAATACCGTCGCCGGTCAGCTCCTTGCTCAGGCCGACGACCATCGACTCCACTGCCGACTTCGACGCCGCGTACCAGACATATTCGTTCGGCCCGCCGAGCGTCGCCGCCATCGACGAGATCAGCACCGCCGAGCCGCCCGGCCCGCCATGCTTCTTGGAGATGCGGCGGATCGCCTGCTGCATCGACCACAGCGCGCCGAGCACGTTGACGTCCATCACCTGCCGCATCATGTCCGAGGGCGCGTCTTCGAGCCGCGACGCGCGGCCGGTGATGCCGGCGTTGTAGACCAGATGCGTCAGCTTCCCGAGCTTGTCGTCCACGACCTTGAACACGCGTTCGACGTCCGCCTCGACGCCCATATCGCCCGGAATCGCGACCGCGTTGCCGCCTTCGGCCTTGACGGCCGCGACCGCCGCCGCCGCGGAGTTGGAATCGGTCTTGTAGTTCACCGCCACATCATAGCCGCGCGACGCCGCGAGCTTCGCGGTCGCGGCGCCGATGCCGCGTCCCGCACCGGTGATCAGAACAACGGGTCGTGCGGGCATCGATTATCCTTTTTGTTTCCGGCGGATGCCCCGGCGTTTCTTTCCGGCGACGACGTTGAAGGCCTCGACTGCGGCGGCGAAGGCCATCGCGAAGTAGATGTAGCCGCGTGGAATGTGCACCTCGAAGCCGTCGGCGACAAGCGCCACGCCGATCAGCACCAGGAACGCCAGCGCCAGCATCTTGGTGGTCGGGTGCTCGGTAATGAACGCCGACACCGGCCCGGAGGCCGCGTACATCACCGCCATGGCGATGCAGACCGCCGCCACCATGATCTCGATCTGCTGCGCCATGCCGATCGCGGTGATGATCGAGTCGAGCGAGAAGATCAGATCGACGGCGATCAGTTGCAGCACCACCACAAAGAACGATTGCGTCGCGACGCCGCCCGGCGCGTCGTCGTCGCGGGCCTCGACCTCGTTGTGGATTTCATGCGTCGCCTTGGCGATCAGGAACATGCCGCCGCCGATCAGGATCACGTCGCGCCAGGAGAAGCCGAGACCCAGGACCGCGAAGATCGGCTGCGTCAGCGTCATCAGCCAGGTCAGGCCGAACAGCATGATGATGCGGAAGATCAGCGCCAGCGACAGCCCGATCTGGCGCGCCCGCTTGGCCTGCTTCGGCTCGCAGCGCGACACCAGGATCGAAATGAACACGACGTTGTCGATGCCGAGCACGATCTCGAGCACCGTCAGCGTCACCAGCGCGGCCCAGGCATGGGGATCGAAGAGCAGTTCGAGCATGGCGGGTTATGTACGCCTCTCTGGCTGCGGCAAAAGCCCGATACCCAGGAAAAAACACGCGATGGCGCACAATGCCGCACTGATCCAGGCCGGCGGCGCCAGTCCCTGCAACACCGTGGCCAGCGCCAATGCCGACCACAGCGCGAGCAGCGCGACCGATACCCGCCGCAGCCGGCTCACGCGGAACGGATGGATGAACCGGACCGGCATGAAGGTGAGCACCGCAAGCACCGCAATCGCAACCCCCGTGACCCACGGCTCGGGCTTCAACAGCAACAGATAGAACGCCACCAGGTTCCACACCGCCGGAAAGCCGAGAAAGTAGTGATCGTCGGTCTTCATGCGCCGGTCGGCGAAATACAGCGCGCCGGTGACGACGATGAGGCCGGCCGCCGCCATGCCCCACGGCTCCGGCATCAGGCCGGCGGCGGCGATCGCATAGGCCGGCACGAACACGTAGGTGGTGAAATCGACCACCAGGTCGATGACCTCGCCGGACCAGCGCGGCACCCGCTCGGCGACCCGCAACCCGCGCGCGAACATGCCGTCGATGCCGTCGATGAACAGCGCGGCGCCGAGCCAGAGGAACATCACCGCCCATTCGCCGCGCACCGCGGCCATCAGCGCAAGCAGCCCCAGCGCTGTGCCGCAGGCGGTGAAGATGTGGACGGAAAAAGCCAGCGCGCGCATGGCGCCATCCTAGTCCGCCGGATGTGGCGAACGGAAGCCGCTATCGCTTTTGATTGCCCCAATCGAGCCGGCAGATCTCGGCCGAGCGGCCCTCGAAGTTCCAGTTGCGGCCGAACAGGCGGAACCGCGACTTGTCGGCGGTCGCGACGATGATGTCGGGCGCGATCCAGTACTGGCTGTTGCGGATCACGACGTTGCCCTTGTCGGTGCCTTTGACCGGCGTGATCGCGCCGTCGACGATCTTTTCGATCTGGACGATGCGGGTCTCGCCCTCGACCGCATAGGTGATCGGCACCTGCCGCACGCCGAGGAAGGCACCGCCGAGAATTTTCAGCAGCGCCGTCGAGCCGCCGGCCCGGCCGGTCATGATCCAGGTCAGCGCCTTCACCGCCTGCACCGACGCCTTGTCGTCGACGAACAGCGCCATGGTCCAGTTGCCGCGTCCGAGCCGGCCCGGGATGTCGGCCATGAAGCCGAATTTGACCCCCGACAAATCGGTGTCGCCGAACCGGCCCTCGTCAATCCGCACGCCGGCCCAGGTCTGGCAGTAGCCCTCGGTCGGCGCGCTTTTGCCAAGCGAGAGCACGCAGGGGCAGAACACCTCGCAATTGCACGACAGCGCGAGCTCGCCCTTGATCGACCACGGGTCACTGACGCGAAGCTCCGGATCCCAACGCTGCGCCATCACACCAACCCCGACACGACCAGGCCCGCGCCGATCGCCACGAATGCCGCACCCACAACGCGCGCGAAACGCAGCGTCGCCGTCATCTTTTCGACGGCCATCACCATGCCGAGCCCCGCCATCCAGATCACGTTCATGACGCCGACCGCGAACATCAACAGCATCATCGCCCAGCAGCAACCGAGGCAGTACAGCCCCTGCCGCAGGCCAAGCCGGAACACGCCGCCGGTGCGCGTGGTCCAGCGCGAGAAGAAAAACGGACACGGCCGCTGGCACTGCGTCAGGCACGCGCGTTTCAGCGGCGAGAACTGATAGAGGCCGGCAAGGACAAAAATGCCGCCGGCCAGCACGACACCCGCCTGCCCCGCATCGAGCAACGCCGCGCGCGTCAGCATCGCTTGTAACACCGTCGCCACCAGCGCGAAGCCGAGCCACACCGCGACATAGCCCGCAGTGAGCACCAGCGGCGACACCACGGGCTCATCCTTGCGCGCGGCGGTGTCGGCGATCTCGGAATAGGTCAGGATCATCGGGCCCGCGGTCGGCAGCATCATCGCCAGCGTCATCGCCGCCCACATCGGCGCGACCACCGCAAGATCACTCCAGTCGCCGGCCCCGGCAGGCCGGCACAGCATCGCCCAAACCTGCACGGCCCAGGTGTCGGAACCCGCGGCGATGAAACCCAGCGCAATCCAGCCGAAGCCAGCGAGCGCCACGACGCAGATGATGGCGATCCGCTTCGGCCGCGCCAGCACGGCCGACAGCCGCGTCTCGGCGGCGGACAGGTGCGTCAGGTCGTGGGGATGGGCAATCTCACTCACCCTCGACTGATAGCGTATTGGTGCCACGAACGGAATCGCCCGAACCGATCATGGTTTCCGGCCGCTCGTCTTCGGCTCCCGGACGCGATAGGAACAGGGCAAGGACCAGATATGGCGGCCAGAACCAAGCCATTAACCGTCGAAGTGGCGATCGTGGGCGCAGGCCCGGCGGGGCTGACCGCGGCTATCGCGCTCGCCGCGGCCGGGGTCGAAACGGCGCTGATCGCCAAGCCCGCCGTCCTTGACCATCGCACCACCGCGCTGCTGGCGGGCTCCGTCACCGCGCTGGAGACGCTCGGCGCCTGGGCGCGCTGCCGGGACCAGGCGGCCGCCTTGCGGACGATGCGGATCGTCGACGCGACCGCGCGACTGCTTCGCGCGCCGGAAGTCAGCTTCGATGCCTCGGAGATCGGCCTCGACGCCTTCGGCCACAACATCGAGAACCGGCATCTGCTGGCCGCGCTCGACGCCCGCGCACTCGAATTGCCGACGCTGCGGCGGATCGCGGACGAGGCGCGTGCGGTCGATACCA
>CAMDEB010000096.1 GCA_945893085.1 Rhodoplanes serenus
AGGCCGGCAGCGGCAAATCGGCGCCGTGCGGCAAGCGCATCACCTGCACCTCGATCGCGCTCATTTCGATTCTCCGCCGAGCGCCGCGGCGATGCGCGCGATCAGCGCGCTCGCGACCTCGTCCTTGGTCTGCGTCGGCCACGACTCGACGCCGCTTGGCGTGATCAGGTGCACGGTGTTGCGGTCGCCGCCCATCACGCCGGAATCCGCCGACACGTCGTTGGCGAGGATCCAGTCGCAGCCCTTGCGCGCGAGTTTGGCTTTCGCGTGCTCGACCACCTTCTCGGTCTCGGCGGCGAAGCCGATCACCAACTCGGGCCGCTTCGACTTGCGATGCGCGATGCTCGCCAGGATGTCGGGATTTTCAGTCAGCGACAGTCTCAGTGCGCCCGAGCCGGACTTCTTGATCTTCTGCTGGCCCGCTTCGACCACGCGCCAGTCGGCGACGGCGGCCGCGAACACCGCGACGTCGGCCGGCAGCGCCGCCTCCACCGCCTGCAGCATGTCGCGCGCGCTCTCCACCTTGATGGTCGAAACCCCGCGTGGATCGGGCACATTCACCGGCCCCGAAACCAGCGTCACCTGGGCGCCGGCGGCAGCGGCGGCGGCCGCGATCGCGTGGCCCTGCTTGCCGGACGAGCGGTTGGCGATATAGCGCACCGGATCGATCGGCTCGTGCGTCGGCCCCGAGGTGACGATGACGCGCCTGCCCGCGAGCGCGCCAGAGGCGCCGGCAAGCTGCGTCTCGATCGCCGCCGCGATCTCGAGCGGCTCGGCCATGCGGCCGACACCGGATTCGTTTCGCTCCGCCATCTCGCCCGCGTTCGGCCCGACCACCGCGACGCCGTCGGCCACAAGCTGCGCAAGGTTGCGCCGGGTCGCGGCGTTGCTCCACATGTGCGGGTTCATCGCCGGCGCGAGCAAAATCTTTTTGTCGGTGGCGAGCAGCACCGCCGACGCCAGATCGTCGGCGTGACCGTTCGCCATCTTCGCGATCAGATCGGCGGTCGCCGGCGCGACCACGACCAGCGCGCACTCGCGCGCGATGCGGATGTGGCCGACGTCGAATTCGCTTTGCGGATCGAACAGCTCGGTGAAGGCGCGTTCGGAGGCGAGCGCGCCGACCGACAGCGGCGTGACGAATTCCGCCGCGGCCTTGGTCATCACCACGCGCACGGCGAGGTTCCGCTCGCGCAAGCGGCGGATCAGGTCGAGCGATTTGTACGCCGCGATGCCGCCGCCGATCACCAGCAGGACACGTTTGCTCACCTGCTCAAGGGGCTGCTCGGGCCGCCCGAGACCCCGCTCGCGGTCGCTGCCCGGCGCTGCCGGCGCGGGCTCAGCCGTCTCGGCCGCGGCGCCGCGCAGAATGGTGCGGACCTCGTCCTCGACCGAGCGCCCGTTGCGCGCCGCGCGCAGCCGGAGCTGCTGTTTGAGCTTCTCGTCGAGCTGGCGGACGGTGAGGGAGGCCATGGCGGGGATAAGTGTAGCAGAGGGGTGATGGCATTGCAATCAGTGCAATCATTATCCTCTTTGCTTCCATTTATCTCCCAAACTCCTTAGTTGCTCACAGGCTCGATGGGCCAACTAGTGCGTGTAGCCCCCGCAATGTATGTTTTCGCGATCGGACACTCCGCAACTGGGCTGGAGGTCCGCATGAGCCGGTCGCTATTCGATTCCAAGATTGGACTAGTGATTGATGGCAATCACCCATCAAGTTCGATGAGACGAGAATGGCGATAAAGAAACAGGAATTCTATGAAGGGGCCGCATTGCATCTGTTGGTGCGCGCTGGCCAGGTTTCGAGCATCCGATATGAGGGCCCGTTCTTTTTTTTGAATAATCGGCTTTCAGTCCTGCTGAAGTACAGCACGAAAAACCGAAGTCCGTGGGGATTCACGTTTACTGCAGATGAGCAAATGGTCCTGCAGACCAGGGCTTCCGAATTTGAGACTGCAATTGGTCTCATCTGCGGTGCAGATGGAGTAGCGGCCTTCAATTACAAATCATATTTGAGTGTTGCCTCACCAAGGAAGGCTGCGGTCCACATCGCGTGCTATCGCCAGCACGGCGAACATTATGAAGTGAATGGTCCTGACGGAACGCTAAATAGGAAAATAGCACCTTCAAGCTGGCAAAAGATTCTTGAGTTGCGAGGTGGAGAGACATGAAGCCTGAAAAGAATCGCGCCATAACGATGCGCGAGGCGGCCTTGCTACAGGGGTTTCCAAGCCAGTACGCATTTGATGTCTCGGCTGGCAAGCAGGCTCTCGCGCTAATGATAGGTAATGCTTTGCCACCTGAATTTATACGGCGCCATGCGTTGGAAATTCGCCAGGTGCTGCAAGATCGGAGTTAGGCTGTTGAGCAAACATCGTAGGTAGCGACTCGTGGCCGACGTCTTCTCGCCAGAAAAACGCTCGAGTATTATGTCGAGTGTCAAGAGCCGTGGGAATCGCGCCACGGAACTGCGCTTCGTCCAACTTCTTAGACAAAATCGCATCAAAGGTTGGCGTCGCCACGCATCGATCTTTGGACGACCCGATTTCATTTTTCCCGACATTCGCCTAGCCGTATTTGTAGATGGATGTTTCTGGCATGGCTGCCCGATTCACGGGGAATTACCCGCCAGCAATCGTGCGTTCTGGTCTCAGAAGCTGGACCGAAATAGACGTAGAGATCAGCAAGTTCGTCGGAAGCTAGGCCGGTCGGGATGGAGCATTGTTCGATTCTGGCAGCACGACCTTCGAAATTCCGAAAGGGTAGTGTGCCGCTTAAGGCGATCAATCACCCGATGCGCGGAACGTTTGGACGGTGAGGGACAGCGTTAGAAAAGAAACACCACGCCGCAGCCGCACGCGGAGGCACCCGTTTCTGGCCGCACGATAAAGAGGCTCAAAACTCCCGCCCCATCACCCGGTCCAGCGAATACCGCCCGCCGCCGCCGATGACGAACGCCAGCGTCACCAAGCCCAGCAGCAGCGCAACCTCGATGCCGCCGGTGGTCCAGAACATGCCGCGCTTGATCATGATGCCGAAGGCGATCACCGCCAGCATGATCGTCATGGCAAACGCGATCGGCCGCGTGAACAGCCCAAGCCCCAGCATCACGGCGCCGAACGATTCGAGCAAGGCGACCGCCCACGCCCACGCGTAAGGCATCGGGAAGCCCAAGCTGGTGATGTTGCCGGCGGCGATGCGTGCGGCGCCGCCGTAGAGCATCTTGTCGATGCCGTTGGCGATCAGCAGCAACGCCATCGAGACCCGCACCAAGGCGTAGCCGAGCGGGGCGACATGCCGATAAAGCGGTGCGAGGCCGGGGATGATCAGCCGGCGCTCGTCGATGGTGTTGGTTTCGTCGATCATGGATCTGTCTTTCCGCTGTGCGATGGCGCCGGCCTGAGGCCGGTCGGATCAGAATTCCTTGCCCAGGCGGCGATCCAGCGAATAGTGCCCGCCACCGCGAAGCACGAATGCAATGCAGAGCGCCGCGACGAAGGCGGAATACTTGCCGGTGGCGCCGAGCATGAGCCAGGATTGTCCGGGCCGGAGCGGCACCGCCATGGCGATGGCGATCCATTCGATGGCGAACAGCAGCGCCACCGGACGCGTCAGCAGGCCGAGAGCAAGCATCACGCCGCCGACGAGTTCGAATGCTCCGATCACTGACACCGGAAGGCTTCCGATAAAGCCGCCGAGGTCGGCACGTGTTCCGCTGTAGAACAGCCGGTCGATGCCGTGCGGCACCAGCAGTGCGCCGGTGCTGAAGCGGATCAGTGCGTAGGCGAAAGGCTCGAACGGCCGATACCAGGCCAGCGCCGGGATGAATGTCTTGACGGCTGGATCGTCGGCCATGCTGCCTCCCGTGCGATGTTTCTCGTGCGCGGCCGGCGGCGCGCGCCTCATGGATGTGAAACATTTCGCGTCGATCGAATATTCCCCGGCGAACCTCCGAAGCGGCGCAGACGATCGCGGACGGGGTGGTCCGAAGCCGCTACTCCGCCGTCACCTTCTTCTCCCGGATCACGCGGCTCCACAACTCCGTCTCCTCGCCGAAAAACTTCACCGCGTCCTCAGGCGAGCCGAACAGCGGCTCCAGCGTCAGCCGTTGCAGCCGCTCGCTGATCTCCGGCCGCCGCAGGCTTTCGGCCACGTCGCGGTTGATCTTGCTCACCAGCGCCGGCGCCATGCCCGGCGGCGCGGTCATGGCGAACCACGTCACCGAGCGGAAACCCGGCAGCCCGGATTCCGCGAGCGTCGGCACCTCCGGCACGACGGCTGAGCGCTCGGTGCTGCCGACCGCGAGGATCCGCACCTTGTCGGCGCGATAGATCGGCACCGAGGTGGTCACGGTGTCGAAGAACATGTCGACGTGGCCGGCGACCACGGCGTTGAGCGCGGGCGACGCGCCGCGATAGGGCACGTGCACCATCTCGACGCCGCCGAGCAGCTCGATCTGGGTCGCCGACAGGTGCGCGGTCGAGCCCGCGCCCTGCGAGGCGAACGTCACCTTGCCGGGGTTGGCCTTGGCGTGGGCGATCAGCTCGCGGATGTTGGCGGCGGGCAGGTCCTTCCGCACCACCAGCGCGTTCGGCACCCGCACCAGCAGCGAGATCGGCGTGAACTGCGTCGGCTCGAACGGCAGGTCGCGGTAGAGCAGCTTCATGAACGTGACCGGGGAGGGCGGCGAGATGAACAGCGTGTAGCCGTCCGGCGCCGCGCGGAACGCCTGCGCCGCGCCGATCGACATGCCGGCGCCGCTGATGTTCTCGACGATCACCGGCTTGCCCCACCGCTGGCTGAGCTGGTCGGCGATCAGCCGCGCCAGCAGGTCGGTGGTCGATCCGGGGGCGGAGGGGATGATCACCTTGACCAGCCGCGAGGGATAGGCGTCCTGCGCCAAGGCCGCTGTAATGCTCGGCGCAATGTTCGGCGCGACGTTCAGCGCCGCGATCAGGACCGCCCAGAGGCACCAGCGCATCGACATGTCGTCCTCCCCGGAATTCGTCGTGAACCTTGGTTCAGTGCTTATACCAGTGTTCGTTGACGCTGACCCATCCACATCGTCATGGCCGGGCTTGTCCCGGCCATCCACGTCTTTGACCGGATTGAAGCTTTAAGGCGTGGATGCCCGGCACAAGAGCCTGTCCTTGGGCCGGCCGAAGGCCGGACCCGAGGGCCGGGCATGACGAGTCAAACATTGTGACCGTTGGTATTATGCCGCACGCCGAGCCGCACCAGGCGCGGCAGCACCTCGTCGCGGAAGTACGGCACCTCGTTGAGATAGTTGACGAACGACACCGCGATCCCGCGCATGCCGGCCTTGCTGATGTTGGCCAGCTCCTCCGCCACCCTGTCGGGCGTGCCGATGAACGGGTAGCCGCCGATCGCCTTGCCGGCGAAGTATTGCTGCTGCTTGGCGTATTCGTCCGCGGTCACGGTCTGCCGGGTGATGTTCTTCAGCGCCATCATCTGCTCGACCGCGCCCCAGTCGGCGTTGTCGAGGATGGCGTGGCGGTAATAGTCGTCCGCCTCCTGCTGGGTCGGGCGGCAGACCACCTGGCCGATCGTGTAGACCTCGATGTCGCGGCCCAACTGGCGCGCTGCGCTTTTCGTTTCCGCGACCTTCTTCGCGTTCGCCTCGATCGAGTGCCGCGAGTCGACGGTGGCGGTGAAGAACGCGTCGCAGTTGCGCAGCGCGAACGCCTGGCCGACCGGCGAGCGGCCGGCGTTCATGATGATCGGCCGCGTCTCGCCGTAGGGTTTTGGGAACGCGCGCACGCCCTTGAGCTTGAGATACTGCCCGGCGAAATCGAAATCGCCGGGCTCGGTCCAGGCGCGCTTGATGACGTCGAGCCATTCCTGCGCGAAATCGTAGCGCGCGTCGTGCTCGTGTTGGGTGACCCCGAACATCTCGAACTCGCCTTCGTTCCAGCCGACCACGAGGTTGATGCCGAAGCGGCCTTCGCCGATGTGATCGACGGTGACGAACTCCTTGGCCGCGATCAACGGATGGAACAGCGGCGCATGCACGGTGCCGAACACGGTGATGTGTTTTGTCGCCGCCAGCAGGCCGGCGGCCCAGGTGACGGTCTCCAGCGTCGAGCCGTGGAAATCGGTGTCGCCGCCGTAGCCCTTCCAGCGGCCGATCGGCAGCATGAAGTCGATGCCGGCGTCGTCCGCCATGCGCGCCAGCTTGAGGCAGTCCGGCCAGCTCGCCGACCAGCGCTCCGGCACCCTGGTCGCCGAGCGGCCGGACGAGCAATTGGCCCCGAACAGGCCGATCTTCAGCGCGTTGACGTTGTACATCGCCGCGCGGTCGGACATCGCTCCGGTGCGGGTCGCCACGGCGCTACTCCGGCTGGATGCCCGCCGCGACCGTGACCTTGCCCCACTTCGCGACCTCGCCCTTGATGTAGTCGGCAAACCGCTGCGGCGTGCCGCCCTGGATCTCGATGCCGGCCGCGGCGAGTTTGGTGCGCACATCCTCGGCTGCGAGCGCCTTGTTGATCTCGGCGTTGAGCCTGGCGACGATGTCCTTCGGCGTGCCGGCCGGCGCCAGGATGCCGCCCCAGGTGTTGGCGTCGTAGCCGGGAAGCGCGGCCTCGGCGATGGTCGGCAGGTTCGGCTGCGACGGCGAGCGGGTGAGCGTCGTCACCGCCAGCCCGCGCACGCCGCCCGATTGCACATGCGGCTGGATCGCCGTGATGGTGTCGAAGATCATCGCGGTGCGCCCGCCGAGCAGGTCGGGATGCGCCGCGGTGCTGCCGCGGTACGGCACCTGCAGCATGGTCTGGATTCCGGCCATGCTCTTGAACAGCTCGGCCGCCATGTGCAGCGAGCTTCCCTTGCCGCTGGTGGCGAACGAGGCCTTGTCCGGGTTGGCCTTGATCCAGGCGATCAGCTCGCGGACGTTGGTCGCCGGGACGGCGGGGTGCACGGCCAGCAGCAACGGCACGACGTGGGTGAACACCACCGGCTCGAAATCGGTGATCGGGTCGTAGGGCAGTTGCTTGAACAGGAACTTGTTGGTGGCGTGGCTCGAGGCCACGATCACGACGTTGTAGCCGTCGGGCGGACTCTTGGCGACGAAGTCGGTGCCGAGATTGTTCGAGGCGCCCGGCTTGTTCTCGACCAGCACCGACTGGCCCATGGACACCGTCATCTTTTCGGCGACCAGCCGCGCAATGGTGTCGATCGCGCCGCCCGGCGTCGCCGGCACCACAATCCTGATCGACCGCGTGGGATAAGGCTGCGCATTTGCGCCGCCGGTGAATACCGAAAGCGCGACCGCGACTGCAATGGTCGCAACGCCAAGAACCCTGCGCATGACGCCCCCCATAAGTGTCCCGGCTTTCCCGAGCGCCGGAGATTGGCGTGAACGCTAACATTCCGCTGGGACACGCGGAAGCCATGCAGCAGGCGTCCGCACGGCTTCGGCGTTTGACTTCTGAACGGACTTGGCGCCGAAATCCGGTCAGCACTGCTCGATTTAACCTCGCAGCGAAGCCTGCCACCCATGCCGCGTTATTTCTTCAACACCCGCGTCGGCAACGATCTGATCCCTGACACCGAGGGCGAGGAACTGCGTGACCCCGATCACGCCTGGGAGGTGGCCCGGACAATGATCCAGGAGCTTTTGCAGGATCGGGGCAATCAGCCGAACCTGCTGACGGCCTGGTTGGAGGTCACGGACGAAGCGGGCGAGGTGGTGTTGGAGTTTCCTTTTTCGGAAGCGCTGATTGGCCCACCGGACGTCCCGCCCACGACGCATTAGGTGGCGACGCGAACGCCGTGAAACCATTCCGACAACGGCCTTCTAGTTCCCGGTGACCGCCTTGTACGCCGCGTCGACGTTGCTGGGGAACCGTTCCTGGGCGCCCCAGTGGGCGTACTCGGGCATGCGGACCTCCTTCTTGATCTGATCCAGCGACTTGCCCTCCTTCACCAGCGCGCCGACCCGCTCATGAAGCAGCGCGTAGTACTTCTCGGTGTCCTCGAATATTTTGATCGTGCCGGGCGTGCCATGCCCGGGAACCACGTGCTCCGGATTCAGCGCCTTCATCATTTTCGAGGCGGCCAGAATGTCGGGCGTTGTGACGAAGGAGCGAAGAATGTTGATCTGGTTGACCACGATCCCCGACGCCGAGAACAGCACGCGCTCCTTGGGCATCCACACGGCGGTGTCCGATTCGCTGTGGACGCCCTTCAGGTAGATCAGCTCGAAGGTCCGCTCGCCGACGTTGAGCGTCATCTTCTGCTGGTACTCGACGTGCGGCGGAATGAACTTGTAGCCTTCGAGCGCCGCGCGCATCTCCGGCGAGGTGGCCGCCAGCCTCTGGATCCGGTCCGGGGTCTGGCGTTCGCGCAGGCGCATCGACTCCCCGGCGCCCGCGGCGCCGATGACGACGGCGGGCGGCGAGAACACGAAATGGCCGGTCGTGTGGTCGGGATGAGGCTCCGTGTCGATGACCAGGTGCACCGGCATCGAGGTGAGCTTCTTGACGGCGTCCATGATCTTTCGCGACTCGATCGGGTTCTGCCCGGTGTCGATCACCACGACGCCATCCTGGGTGAGGATAATGCCGCTGTTGGACTGGAAATTGTTTCCGACGTGGACATAGATCCCGTCAGCGAGCTTCCTGACCTGCGGCCCCAGATCCTGAGCCGTCGCGGAGCCGATCAGCGCAAATCCGGCGAAAATCGCCAACGTCCCTGCCGCCCTGATTTTCATGGTAGAATTTCCCCCCATTGAAAGCTGCGGCCTCTGCCGCCTCTAACCCGTCAGCTTATTACCTTCACTCTTGGGATCAAGGCACCGCCCGCACGATCCGCGCCGACAACGGTCTTCTTTCGCCGGCCAATTCGTGGTGCCATACGGCCCGCCCCGAGCCCGTGCGAGAACCCATGCCGCCCCATTCCTCGTCTTTCGATTTCATCATCGTCGGCGCCGGCAGCGCCGGCTGCGTGCTGGCGAACCGGCTCACCGCGTCGGGGCGGCACCGCGTGCTGCTGCTGGAGGCAGGTCCCAGCAACTATCATCCGTGGCTGCACATCCCGCTCGGCTACGGCAAGATGTTCAGCAATACGCGCTACAACTGGTGCTACGCGACCGAGCCGCAGCCCGAGTGTCACGATCGCAACGTGATCGCGCCGCGCGGCAAGGTGCTCGGCGGATCGAGCTCGATCAACGGGCTGATCTACATCCGCGGCCAGGCCGGCGACTTCGATCTCTGGCGGCAGCTCGGCAACGCCGGCTGGAGCCACGACGACGTGCTGCCGTATTTCCGCAAGGCCGAGGGCAACGAGCGCGGCGCGGACGCGCATCACGGCGGCGACGGGCCGCTCGGCGTTTCCGACACGCGCGATAGGCATCCGCTCGCCACCGCCTACATCGAAGCGGCGCAGCAGTGCGGCTATCCGCGCAACGACGATTTCAACGGCGCGCAGCAGGAGGGCGCCGGCTACTACCAGACGACGACGCGCAACGGCATGCGCTCCTCGGCCGCCGTGGCGTATCTGAAGCCGGCGCGGCGGCGCTCCAATCTCACCGTGGTGTCGGACGCGCTGGCGACGCGGATCGTGTTCGACGGCAAGCGCGCCACCGGGGTCGAATATCTGGTGGGCGATGAGAAGCGATCGGCGAGCGCCAATGCCGAAGTCATCGTCGCGTCCGGCGCGTTCAACTCGCCGCAGCTTCTGCAACTGTCGGGGCTCGGGCCGGCGGGGCTGCTCGGCGGGCTGGGAATCCCGGTGGTGGCCGACATGCCGGGCGTCGGCGAGGGACTGAACGATCACTACGCCGGCCGCATCATCCTGCGCTGCAAAGAGCCGATCACGCTCAACGATGCGGTGCGGAGCTGGCGCGGCAGCGTCACCGCCGCGCTGCACTTCGGCGCGACGCGGCGCGGCTACCTGACGACGCCGGCGATCTCGGCCGGCTGCTTCGTGCGCGCGCATCCGGCCTCGGAGACGCCGGACGTGCAGTGCTCGATCTCGCTCTATTCGGCGCAGACCATCGGCGGCACGCTCGATCCATATCCCGGCGTCACCGGCGTCTGCACCTTGCTGCGGCCGGAGAGCCGCGGCCATGTCCGCATCAAGTCCGCCGACCCGCGGCAGGCGCCGGCGATCCATCCGAACTATCTGGCGACGCCGAAGGACCGGGAGACGCTGGTGTACGGCGTCAAAGCGCTACGCCGGATTTTCCAGGCGCCGGCGATGGCGGCGCACATCGCCGAGGAGATCGAGCCCGGCGCGCCATGCACCGACGACGGCGAGCTGCTCGACTTCATCCGCCGCCGCGGCTCCACCACCTACCACCCGGTCAGCACCTGCCGCATGGGCCCGGACCCCAAGGCGGTGGTGGACGAACGGCTGCGCGTGCGCGGCATTGAGCGGCTGCGGGTGATCGACGCGTCGATCATGCCGGCGGTGGTGTCGGGCAACACCAATGCGGCGACCATCATGATCGCGGAGAAGGGCGCGGACATGGTGCTGGAGGATGCGAGGAGGTGAATGCGCTGTCGTGCGCGACACACTCCGCCGTCATGCCCGGGCTTGTCCCGGGCATCCACGCCTTCCTCGCTCCTTGAAAGTAAGGCGTGGATGGCCGGGACATAGGCGAGCGAAGCGACGCCGTCCTTCGGACGGCTATGCCCGGCCATGACGATGTGGACAGAGTGCGCCCTTTACGCAGCGCTCACATCATCAGCCACACCATCACGCGTCCATTCTAGGCTCCTCACTCCGCGGCTTCCTGCAGAGTCGGAATCTTGGACACGTCGGTGCGGCGCTCGGCGTGCCAGAGATCGTAGGCACGTTGTAGATTGATCCACAAATTGGGGCCGTTACCGCAAAGCTTGCCGAGCTTGACCGCCATCTCGGCCGTCACGGGCGCCTTCTCGTTCAGAATGTCGTAGAGCGCCTGCCGCGAAATCCCCAGCAGCCGGGCGATCTCGGTCTTCGGCGTACCAAGTGCAGGCAGGATGTCCTCCCGCAGAGCTTCGCCCGGATGCAAGGGCTTGATGCTCGGGTGTCGCTTGGCCCGGTATTCCGCCATCAGTGGTAATCCTCGTAATCGATCCGCATGGCATACTTCCGTATCATGTCCGGCCTAGTGCCTGGCATCCACGCCTTGGCGACAAAAGTAGACGTGGATGGCCGGGACAAGCCCGGCCATGACGATGTGGATAGAGCGCGGCCTTCACGCCGCCCTCACATCACCAGCCACACCATCCACGCCAGCAATCCGGCGATCACCCACAGCGCGATCGCGGTCCAGCGGCCGCGCCGCGCCTCGGCCTGGCCGATGGCGGCAACCGTCTCGGGCGCCAGCACCAAGCCGTCGCGGGTGATCGCGTCGAGATGCTCCATCAGCACCGCGCCGCGCGACATCAGCGCCGGCATCGCGCCGATGAAGCGGCCGACCTCGGTCACGCCGCCGGCGGCGTCCTCCAGCCGGCCGGCCGGGCCGAGATGGCGCTCGACCCATTCGCGCACCACCGGCTCCGACACCGCCCACATGTCGAGCTTGGGATCGAGCGCGCGGCCGACGCCCTCGACCACCACCATGGTCTTCTGCAGCAGCAACAGCTCGGGCCGCGTGCGCATGTCGAACAGGCCGGTGACCTCGAACAGCAGCATCAGCAGCTTCGCCATCGAAATCTCGTCGGCGGCGCGGTTGTGGATCGGCTCGCCGATGGCGCGGATCGCCTGGGCGAAGCTCTCCACCGAATGATGCGACGGCACGTAGCCGGCCTCGAAATGCACCTCGGCGGTGCGGCGGTAGTCGCGGGTGATGAAGCCGTAGAGGATCTCGGCGAGGAAGCGCCGCTCCTTCGGCGAGAGCCGTCCCATGATGCCGAAATCGACCGCGGCGATGCGGCCCTCGGCATCGACGAACAGATTTCCGGGATGCATGTCGGCGTGGAAGAAGCCGTCGCGCAGCGCATGGCGCAGGAAGCTCTGGATCACCGAGCGGGCGAGATGCGGCAGATCGAATCCCTTGGCTTCGAGCTGCGCGCGGTCGTGCAGCGGCGTGCCGTCGATCCATTCCAGCGTCAGCACGTCCTTGGCGGTGCGGTCCCAGTCGACCTGCGGCACGCGGAAGTCGGCATCGGCCTTGGTGTTGTCGGCCATCTCCGAGAGCGCGGCGGCTTCGAGCCGCAAATCCATCTCGATCGAAACCGAGCGGCGCAGCGTCGCCACCACCTCCATCAGCCGCAGCCGCCTAGCCTCGGCGGAGTTCTGCTCGGCGCGGGTCGCGGCGAAGGTGAAGGCGTCGAGGTCGACGCGGAAGCGGTGCTCGATGCCGGGGCGGAGCACCTTGACCGCCATCGGCTTGCGGCCGTCGGGCGTATCGATTT
>CAMDEB010000097.1 GCA_945893085.1 Rhodoplanes serenus
TCACGTCACCAACTGTGGCAGAAATCGACCCCGATTGTAGCCAAGAAATCGACGCCGGGGCATGATGATGTCAAGCATGGCTCTTCTGAACACCGGGCCTCCGCCTGTGCACCGGGCTATACTAAGGCGTGCCGTCCACCTGCCAAGGAGTGACCATGCGTGCCCCTGTCTGCGCCATTGTCATGGCGATCGGCCTGGCCGCGCATCCGGCGTTCGCGCAGGCCGACCGCACCGTGGCGACGTTCTGGAAAACCGTGCAGGCCGCCTGCGACGCCACCGCCGCGAAGCCGCCAAGCGGGCTCGGCCAGCGCATCGCGCAGATTGCGACCGACGAGTTCACCCGCTTCGGCGGCCACCGGATCGATTCCAACGGCCGGCTGTTCCGCTTCGGCCTGACCGAGGCGGAACACGAGGAGGACGACGGTGGCAACCCGCAGGCGAGCCTCGGCCATCTGGGCTGGTGGCAGGTGATGAAATACTGGCGGGCGCTGTACGGCCACGACACGGCGGACAAGCTCGAGGTGCGCGGCTATCGCGACGCATCGACCTTGACGCAGGAGACCGAGGTCGCGGCGCTGTTGCGGACCACCGCCGCCCGGCTTCTACGCCTCGCCGAGGATGTTGCCGATCCAGCGGCGCGCGAAATCCTGCGCGAGACGGCCTTCCGCGCGGCCATCATCGATACCTCGTGGTCGGCGGCGTTTATCAGCTACGTGGTCCGGCAATCGGGCGTCGCGGAGAGCGCGTTCCGGTTCGCCAACGCCCATCGCGTCTACATCTACGACGCGTTCGCAACCAGCGCCGCCGAGCTGACCCACAAGGCCGACGACCGGCTCTATCGTGCGTGTCCGCTCACCACCAGACCCCGCGTCGGCGATCTGCTCTGCCAACAGCGCGAGTCCGCGCTCGCCGACTTAAGCGACGTGGCGGTGCGCGAGCGCATCCGGGCGGAGCTCGACGGCGGCACCGACGCGCGCTCGGTCCGGCGCACCCATTGCGAGGTGGTCGCGCATATCGATGCGCGGGCGCGCAAGGTGTACACCATCGGCGGCAACGTCAATCAGGCCGTCAGCGCCAGGAAGCTGAACCTGCGCCGCGGCCTGAAGTTCTCGGCCGCGCAAAAGGGCCATTGCGGCGGCTCAGGCCATTGGACCTTGCCGCAGCCCGCGGGCCACACGCCGCGCCTCACTGGCAAGTGTTCGCTGAACGACAAGAAATGGTTCGTGCTGCTGCAATTGAGGTGAGCCGCGATATAATTGATCGAGGGGATACAGGAGGCTCAATTGGTCCCAGCGCGCCGGTTTGTCGCCGCTACGGCTACATTGCTGCCGATTGCAGTGGCATTTTTCGCATTCCTTTTCTCGACAGCGGATTCCCGGGCCCAAGGTTCACCCGGCAAAGGCTCATCCGGCACCTGCGAAGACGCAGCCGAGCTCGCGGTCCTGCCCTCGCCGATCGTGCCGTGGAAGGGCGCGCCGTTGCGTGTCGTCTTCGCCGCCGAGAAGCCGCTCGAGGGCGAGCTTTCGCTGATCGCGCCCGATGGCAGCGTCGCGGCCAAATCCCGTGAGCACTACGGCGGGCCGCCGTATTTCTGGTTCGCCGAGGTCAAGGCGCCGGCCGCGGGGACGTGGCGCGCGACGCTCGCGCGCGACCGCGCGACGGCCGGGTGCGGTCCGATCACGCGCGAAATCGCGGTGCGCGCCGACAAGCCGCCGTCGCCGGGTTCGGTGGCGGGCAGCGTCTGGCCGTTGCGCAACACGTGGAATCGCGTGACGGAAAACCTGTTCTCGGCCTGGATCGAAAAGCTGTTCGACGCGCCGCTCGACGCAGAGCTGTCGTGGCCGGCGCTGCATGTCGGCCTGCGCGACCCGTCGCGCAATGTTCTGTTCAATCATCTGGGTCTCGGCGAGGACGAGATGAAGATGGTGCTTCGCCCCGACTGCGCCGACCTTCCGTATTTCCTGCGCGCATATTTCGCGTTCAAGATGGGGCTGCCGTTCGGATTTTCGAAATGCTCGCGCGGCGGTGGCGGCAGGCCGCCGGTGTGCGTCGGATGGACCAGCATTCAGAACGCCGAGTCGGCGCGGCCGCCGGAAGCCGCGCCCGTCCCTGGCGCATCCGCCCCGCCCGTCGCTCCGGCGCCGGCGCGGCCGCTTGGGCTCGCTGGGGCGTTCGGCGCTTACATGCGGACGATCGGTGACACCGTCCATTCCGGGTCGGCGCGAACGGCGATTGCCGACAACAACACCGATTACTATCCGGTGTCACTCAGCCAGGAGACGCTGCGCCCTGGGACCGTGTACGCCGATCCGTACGGGCACATTCTGATGATCGTGCGGCGCGTGCCGCAGTCGGACGGCGCCGCGGGCGTCATTCTCGCCGTCGACGGGCAGCCCGACGGGACCGTCGCGCGCAAGCGCTTCTGGCGCGGCAACTTCCTGTTCGCCCAGGATCCGGCGCTGGGCGGCCCCGGCTTCAAGCGCTTCCGGCCGGTCGTGCGCGGGACCGACGGCGTCCTGCGGCGGCTGACCAACGACCAGATCGCGAAGAACCCGCAGTACGGCGATTTTTCGCTCGATCAGGCGAAGCTCGGGACCGAAGACTTTTACGATCGAATGGAAGACGTGATGTCGCCGTCGCCGCTCGATCCTGTGCGCGCGATGAAGGAGGCGATCACCTCGCTCGAAGAGCAAGTGAAGACGCGCGTGACCTCGGTCGAGAACGGGCGGAAGTTCCAGAACAGCGGAAAAGGCGACGCGACCATGCCGGACGGCGCGGCGATCTTCGAGACCATCGGCCCGTGGGAGGATTTCTCGACGCCGTCGCGGGATTTGCGCCTGTTGATCGCGATCGACGTGGTCCGCGGGTTTCCGGATCGGGTCGCGCGGCGGCCCGAGCGGTACGCAATGCCGAAGGACAAGAGCGTCGCGGGCGTGAAGGCCGAATTGCAGGGCGTGCTCGCGTCGGAGCTCGCGGCGCGCAAGTTTTCTTATCCGCGCAGCGATGGCTCGCCATGGACGCTTGCGCTCAAGGACGCGATCGAGCGCGATGTGGCGCTCGAGATGGCGTACAATCCGAACGACTGCGTCGAGCTGCGGTGGGGCGCGCCGGCGAAGAGCGAAGAGGCCTCGACGTGTAGGCGATATGCGCCGTCGGCGCAGCGCGCGAAGATGACGAAGTACCGCGCGTGGTTTAGCGAGCGGCGCCGGCCGCCGCGCGCTTAGCGGTCAGTGCGTAAACGCTGCGGTCGATGGCCAAGGCAGTCGCACTGGCTCGCACCGCGCTCGCGGCCTAAGAAAATCAGCGTGACAGGTTCGCGGCCGGCAGCGACATCGCGACCGACAACCCGGCCGGATTCCACTCGTAGGCGATGGTGCCCTCGAATTGTCCGACCACCGTGCTCTGCGACAGCTTGCTCGTCGTGAAGTCCCCTCACCGGTCATCCCAAAGCCGCGCAGGCCGCCGTAGCAGTTCTTGCACCAAGCGCAGATGTGCATTTTGACGGCTGGTCTTGTCGTCCACCCCTTGTGCCTCCAGCCGCATGGTCTGCTCGACGAATTCCAATTGCCGGTCGGCGACTTCCGCCGCGCGTTTCTCAATTGTTTTCGTCAGCGGCTGGATGGGTACGAGTGCGTAGACGAGGCGGCATCCCAACGCCTCCGCTGCCCGTTCCAGGCTTTGCACGGTGATCCTGCCTGCGGCCTCGCCCCGTTCCATTTCGACGACGCGGGGCTGCGGCACGCCCATTCGTTTGGCAAACTGGACAGTCGTCATTCCCACCGCCTGACGGATGGCGCGTATCCATCCATGCGATGGCCGGGCCTCGCGAACCAGGGGGGCTAAGCCCTTGAAACGCCTATCAAGCTGTTCATAGGGGGCGATCATGTCATAAGACATATCTTAGACACGCCGTATTTCAATAAGATATTTCTTATAGATACATAAATATAACATAAGAAAAATCGTATAGACATTAGCTGGACGCCGAACCCTACTTCCTCAATCCCACCTCAGCGTAAAACGCCACCCACCGCTTCACCTCCGCCGCGTGGTACGCGGTGAATTCGCTCACGCCCTGCCCGGTCGGTTCGAAACCGATGGCGCGGAACTTGGCCTGGACGTCGGGCTGCTTGACGATCTCGACGATAGCCGCACCGAGCTTGTCGCGGATGTCGTTTGCGGGGTGCCAAGTCGGAGTTCGCTCAAGGCTTGACGAAGCACCGTCTGCGCGCCCTGCAACGCAAGCGTTGCCATGATCGCGGCGACGATCAGATCGGGCCAGCCGGTGCCGGTGCCGAATACGCCGAGCGCCGCAACCAGCACAGCCAGATTGCCGAGCACATCGTTGCGCGTGCAAATCCAGGCTGACCGCATGTTGGCGTCGCCGCCACGATAGGCCCATAGGAGGCCAAACGAGGCAGCATTGGCGGCAAGCGCGGCCAGTCCGACGGCGCCCATCGTAAAGGCTTGTGGCAATGTCCCATACCACGCGTGCCAGACGGTCACCCCGACAACCCATAAGCCGAAGGCACCCATGGTTGCGCCCTTCACGAGCGCGGCCATGGCGCGATAGCGGAGCGCCATTCCAACCACGAACAGGCTGATCGCATAATTGCCGGCGTCGCCCAGAAAATCGAGCGCATCGGCTTGCAATGAAGCGGACCCGGCAGCCACGCCTGCGCCGATTTCGACGGCGAACATGGCAGCATTGATGGCAAGCACGGCCCACAGCACACGCCGATAAGCTGTGTCATCCGGTCCATTCTGAGGACTGGCGCAGTGATCGTGTTCGCAGCAGGCAGCCATGACGAAACTCCAGCCTCTGCACGGCTATATAGGTGCCCTAGGTCTTGTTACACAATCACACTATTCCGCAGGCGCCGACAATTGCTTCGAGAACTCGGAGCGCGTCAGCGGTGCCATCCGCTTCGCCCTTTTCAAAGTCCTGTTCTGTCTGCCCCATCGTGTTCGTGACATGAGCGAGGCAGAGAACTTGCTTGTTCGCAGCCTGAGCAAACGCATAGAGCGCAGCGGCTTCCATCTCGACGGCCAGCACGCCCTTGGACCGGGCGGATTCGATTGCCCCGGCGGTTTCACGGAACGGCGCATCCGTGGTCCAGCTTGCGCCGACGATGACGCGCAGTCCCTTGGCCTTGAGCGCGTCGGCGGCTTTGGTGATAAGCGTAGGATCAGCGTCGGCATATTCCGACGGCGCGGCGTAGTGATAGCTCGTCCCTTCGTCGCGAAGCGCGCGGTCGATGATGACAAAGTACGGCGTCGGTCCGGCCGGCACGATCTGTCCAGCCGATGTCAGGCTCAGCAAAACGCGGCACCCGCTGGCAAACAATTCTTCCGCGATCAGGACGGCAAAGGGTGCTCCGACCGCATAGCCGACAATCCCAACAGTTTGCCCGGCCAGCGTGAATGTATCGAGCGCCGTATGATAGCAGGGCCAACCCTCAAACGGCTTCGCCTGCCCGGTGCTCCGCAACCGGCGCATAATGTCGCCATCGGGGTCCAAGATGCAGATCGGCGGCACGTCAACGGCAGCAAGGCCCTTCTGTCGGCGTGCTTCGCGCAGGAGTGCTTCCGGCCGAAATACCGAAGACGATTGAGCGTTCTTGTTGTCCAAAATCGGAGGCATAAACCGATCCTACGACCGCTCGAACACAGCGCCATGGTGATACGGCGGGATTTCAAGCACACTCATCAACCGCAGCCCGGAATGTTCGACAGCCGAACGCACGGCCTCCGCTCCCAACCTTAGCTCAGTCCGCGGCCCACGCGGCTCCCCCAGGATGGTCGTTTCCTCGCGCGGGCGAACACGCCAGTTCACCACCGCAAAGCGGCCACCGGGTTTCAGAGCCTGCAAAACGGCACGGGCTAACCGATCGCGGTCGGGCACGCCGTGAAAGGCGTTCGCCATGAATACAAAATCAACCGGACGCGGCCACAGTCGGGCGAGGTCGTAAGCATTTCCAGCCACGAAATCGCAATTCGCTACGCCACTTTCACTAAGGCGGTGACGCGCGACTTCTAGCAGATTGGGGTCTATGTCAACTGCCACGACATGACGTGCGACCTTCGCGATTTGCAGCGTGAACCAGCCATCACCTGAGCAAAGATCAATGATCTCCATGCCAGGTTTTACACCAACCTTTGCAAGCACCCCGTTAGGATCTGGCCACAACGCCTCCCACCACCCGGCGGTCGGCATTTCCGTGCCATCGAAAAATCCAGCTGGCTTATCTGTCATTCGCTGCTGCGCCTGACCGGACTAGCCTTTGGCATTTGGAACGACAATGAACTTCGAGCCCGGGGTCATCATGCCCATGCCGCAGTTGAAGCCAATCTCGCCGGGGCTCCCGCAGGACGGCGCTGCGTGGTGCCAGCAGCCATGCTCCAGGGATAATCCGTTAGCCGAGCCTCGGCAAACACAATGCGGTGAACAGCCTAGCCACGGCGTTTCTGCCCATAGAGCGTCACAATGTCCGCTCTTGGTTTTTAGCGATAGACCCACGCGTCCGTGATTTTTACTTCCGCAATCCAACCTCAGTGTAAAACGCGACCCACCGCTTCACCTCCGCCGCGTGATACGCGGTGAATTCGCTCACGCCCTGGCCGGTCGGCTCGAAGCCGATGGCGCGGAACTTGGCCTGGACGTCCGGCTGCTTGACAACGTCGACGATCGCCGCGCCGAGCTTGTCGCGGATGTCGTTCGGCAGGCCGGGCGGTCCGTAGATGCCGAGCCAGCCGGTCACCACCACGCCGGGCACGCCGGCCTGCTCGAAGGTCGGCACGTCGGGCAGGCCCGGCTGGCGATACGGGCTGCTGACGGCCAGTCCCTTGATCGCGCCGGATTTGACCTGCTCCTGGACCACCGGCGACACCTCGATGATGAGCTGGATCTGGCCGCCGAGCAGATCGTTCAGCGCCAGCGGGCCGCCGCGATACGGCACGTGCACCATGCGCACGCCGGTCTGCTTCATGAACAGCTGCGTCGAGAGGTTGGCGAGCGAGCCCTCGCCGGTCGAGCCGTAGCTGAGCTGGCCCTGCCGCTCCTTGGCATAGGCGATGAACTCCTTCACCGAGCTCACCGGGATGCTCTTGTTGACCACCATGGTGGTCGCGTATTCGGCGGTGCTGGCGATCGGCACCACGTCCTTGATCGGATCGAACGGCGCCTTGGTGTCGATCGCATAGTTGAGCACCAGCGAGCCGATGTTGCCGACCATCAGCGTGTAGCCGTCCGCCTCCGCCCGCAACAGCTCGCGCAGGCCGACGATGCCGTTGGCACCGGGCTTGTTCTCGACCACGACCGGCTGCTTCAGCTTGTCGCGCAACGCCTCGGCCACGATCCGTCCCGACAGATCGGTGATGCCGGCCGGCGGGAATGGGATCAGCAGCTTGATCGGCCGCGTCGGATAGGGGTCGGCGGCGAAAGCAGAAACCGACAACGTGGCGCAGAACAAAAATGTCAGACATGCACGCATTGCGTTTTCCCTTTGCTCTGCCAGCAGCCTTTAATTCTTCGGCCGCAGATCGATCGCCACGCCCTTGTTGACGAATTGCGCCGTGTACGACTTGCGATGGTCGATCGTACCCTTGACCACGCCGGAGCGCACCATCTTGTCGAAAAAGCTCTTCATGCGCACCTCGGTCATGGCGCCGATGCCGAGCGTTCGCGTGTCGCCGGAATCGACGATGCCGTAGGATTTCATCGTGGCGATCGAATAGGCGATCGCCGCGTCCGACATCTCCGGGTTGTCGCGCTTGATGCGGGCGTTCGCCGCCGTGCTGTCGCCGTAGAGATAATTGGCCCAGCCGATGATCGAGGCATCGACGAAGCGCTGCACCAGGTTCGGATTTTTCTCGATCAGCTCGCGGCGGGTCTCGATCAGGGTCGAGTAGCTGTCGAAGCCGTGGTCGGCGAGCAGGAAAATCTTCGGCTTGAATTTACCCTGGGTCTCGATCGCGTAGGGCTCCGAGGTGACGTAGCCCTGCATCGCGGTGCGCTTGTCGGCGAGGAACGGCTGCGGATTGAAGGTGTAGGGCTTGACCTGCTCCTCGCGGAAACCGAGGTCGTGCTTCATCCACTGGAAGTACGACGCGAGGCCCTCCTTGGACACCAAGAGCGTGAGCCGCTTGAGGTCCTCGAATTTCTCGATGCCCTGGTCGGGATGCGCCAGCAGCACCTGCGGGTCCTTCTGGAAGATCGCGGCGATCGCAAGCGTCGGGATGTTGCGCTCGACCGCGTCGAACGCCTGCAGCGTGTTGGCGCTCATGTAGAACTCGATCCGCCCGGCCAGCAGCTGCAGCCGGCGGTTCACGTTCGGACCACCCGGCAGGATGGTGACGTCGAGTCCATGCCTCCGGTACGTGCCGTCGACCACCGCCTGGTAGAAGCCGCCGTGCTCAGCCTGGGCAACCCAGTTGGTGGCGAAGGTGATCTTGTCGGGCACGCCCTGGGCGCGCGTGGGCTGCGGCCACGAGAGGCCGCTCAACAGCGCCAGCACAACGGTGAGAAGCGTGGGCAGTGCGCGCATGGGTGTCACCTTCTCACTGCCGGCAGCACCATCGCAAGCGGGTCGCTTGAACCTTATCCCCGGCCAGGACGACCAAGGGCTACGGCGATGTTCCTCCAGATCATTGCCGACCGGTGTGCGAAGCCCCCTTCCCCGCGCCGGTTTCCTCGGCCCGCCCGGAGTTCGTCCCCCTGCCGGGCGGGCCGATTTTTTCCCTGTTGACTCCCCAACGCCGACCTTGAAGCAATGACGGCAACGTCAGGGTCTTGGGGATTACCGATGAAGAAGAAGGGTTTGCGGTCGCGCCTCGCCAAGTACGGCGACGAGGAATTCGCGCTGTTCTTGCGCCGCGGCTTCCTCAAGGGCGCCGGCTTCACCGACGAGGCGCTGGAATTGCCGATCGTCGGCATCCTTTCGACCGCCTCCGATTTCAACCCCTGCCACAAGACCGCGCCCCAGGTCGCCGAGGCGGTGTCCCGCGGCGTCCGCATGGCCGGCGCCTTACCCTTTGTGTTTCCGACGGTTTCGCTGCACGAGGCGTTCGCGTTCCCAACGTCCATGCTGCTGCGCAACCTCATGGCGATGGACGTCGAAGAGATGATCGGGGCGCTGCCGCTCGACGCCGTGGTGCTGATCGGCGGCTGCGACAAGACCATTCCGGCCGAATTGATGGGCGCAATCAGCGCCGACATGCCGGCGATCGTGATCTCGGTCGGCTCGATGCTGGCCGGCAAGCACGAGGGTACCCGCCTCGGCGCCTGCACCGACTGCCGCCGGTTGTGGGCTGCTCACCGTGCTGGGACGCTTGATGGACCCGATCTCGACCGTGCTCACGACCAGCTCATGCCGACCTCAGGCACCTGCATGGTGATGGGCACCGCCTCGACCATGGCCTGCCTCGCCGAGACCCTGGGCTTCATGCTGCCCGGCTCCGCCACCGCGCCGGCGGTCTCCTCCGACCGCGCCCGCTTCGCCGAGGCCACCGGCCGCCGGGCCGCGGCGATGGCCAAGACCGGCGGGCCGCTGCCCAGCGAAATCCTGACCAAGGCCGCGCTGCGCAACGCCTCGGTGGTGCTGCAGGCGACCTCGGGCTCGACCAATGCGATCGTGCACCTTGCCGCCATCGCCGGCCGCGCCGGCATTCCCTACGACCTCGAAGAGTTCGACCGGGTCGGCCGCGAGGTGCCGGTGCTGCTCGACCTCAAGCCGGCGGGCCAGAACTTCATGGAGGACTTCCATGCCGGCGGCGGGCTGCCCGCATTGCTGCGGCGGCTGAAGGACCACCTCGACCTCTCGGCGCGCACGGTGAACGGCGAAACGCTCGGCGACGTGGTCGCGCGCTGGCCGGCCTACGTCGACGACAAGGTGATCCGTCCGCTCGACAATCCGCTGGTCAAGAACGAAGCCATTGCCGTCCTCAAAGGCAACCTCGCGCCGCAGGGCGCCGCGATCAAGCTCGCGGCGGCGACGCCGGCGCTGTTCCAGCACGAGGGGCCGGCGATCGTGTTCGACTCGCTCGACGACCTGGAGGCGCGGATCGACGATCCCAACCTCAACGTCACGCCGGACACCGTGATGGTGCTCCGCAATGCCGGCCCGATCGGCGCGCCCGGCATGCCGGAGGCCGGCGCGCTGCCGATCCCGAAGAAGCTCGGCTCGAAGGGGCTGAAAGACATGGTGCGCATCTCCGACGCGCGCATGAGCGGGACGGCGTTCGGCACGGTGGTGCTGCACGTGAGCCCGGAGGCCGCGGCCGGCGGGCCGCTGGCGCTCATTCGCGACGGCGACATCGTCAAGCTCGACGTCAAGGGGCGCCGGCTCGACTTCAAGGTCGACGATGCGGAATTGGCCAAGCGCAAGGCGCAGTGGAAGCCGCCGGCCAAGCCCGAGCGCGGCTACGCGCGGCTCTACTCCGAGCACGTGACGCAGGCGGAACAGGGTTGCGATTTCGATTTCCTGATGGGGGCGAAGTAAGCGCTAGGCGCCCAATTCCCTCCGCACGATCTTCGCGCCTTCCACCATCGCGCAGATCTTGCCGAACGCCACGTCACGCGGCAGGTACTTCATACCGCAATCCGGCGCGACCACAATGCGCTCGGCAGACACATAATCGAGTGCCTTGCGGATGCGAGCGGCGACGATCGCCGGCGTTTCGATTGCCATATCGCCGAGGCTGATGACGCCGAGGATGATGGTCTTCGACGGCAGGCCGCGCAGCACCTTCAGGTCGAGATTGGGCTGCGCCGCCTCGATCGACACCTGCTGCACCTTCGAGCCTTCAAGCTCCGCCAGGAACGAATAGCCGGACGGCTTGTCATGCACCACGGCGGCATAGCCGAAGCAGAGATGGATTGCGATCGTGCCCATCACGCCATCGAGCGCGCGGTCAAGCGCCTTCAGGCCGTAGACGCGCGCCTTTTCCGGGTGCTGCTGCATCCAAGGCTCGTCGATCTGCACGATGTCGGCGCCGGCCGCGAACAGGTCTTTGATCTCAGCGTTGACGGCGGCCGCGTAGTCGAGCGCCATCGCCGCCTCGTCCTGGTAGAAATCGTCCTGTGCCTGCTTCGCCATCGTGAACGGACCGGGCACCGTGATCTTGACCGCGCGCTTGGTGTTGGCGCGCAGAAACCGCATGTCCCGCACCTCGACCGGATGCCGGCGCCTGATCGGGCCGGTGACGCGCGGCACCGGGATCGGCTTGCCGCTACGGTTGATCGTCGTGCCGGGATTCTTGATGTCGACGCCATCGAGCGCGTTTGCGAATCGGTTGGAATAGCTCTCGCGGCGCTGCTCGCCGTCGGTGACGATGTCGAGGCCGGCGCGCTCCTGATCGCGGATCGCGAGCAGCGTCGCCTGGTCCTGCTTGGCTTCCAACTCACTTGCGCCCGGAAGCCACAGGTTCGCCTGCACGCGCGGCACCTGCTTGGACAGCTTTTCGCGGTCGATCAGCCAGTCCGGCTGCGGATAGGAGCCGACGAGGGTGGTGGGGAGGAGCGGAAGAGGCATGCGGGTCTCTCAGTTGTCATTCCGGGGCGCGCCACCGATCTCGGGTTTACCCGAGATCGGCAAGTTTAATGGCCAAGTCGACTAAAGCCGACTTGGCTGGCGCGAGCCCGGAATCCAGGGTCACGTCCGCAGCGCTTGGTTCTGGATTCCGGGTTCGCCGCTTCGCGGCGCCCCGGAATGACAGTGTTCATCATCAGCCTTGCAGTTCGCGGCGCACGATCTTCGCGCCTTCCACCATCGCGCACATCTTCCCGAACGCCACCTCGCGCGGCAGGTATTTCAATCCGCAGTCGGGCGCGACCACGATCTTGTCGGCTGGAACGTGCGGCAGCGCGCGGCGGATGCGCGCCGCGACGATCTCCGGCGTCTCGATCTTCATGTCCGAGAGATCGAGCACGCCGAGAATGATGGTCTTGCCGGGAAGCTTGTCGAGCACCGAGCAGTCGAGGCCGGATTGCGCGGTCTCGATCGAGACCTGCTGCACCGGCGAGTTGATGAACTCCGGCAGGAACGAGTAGCCCTCCGGCCGCACGTGGATCACGGCGGCGTAGCCGAAGCAGATGTGCACCGCCGTCGTGCCCTTCACGCCGTCGAGCGCGGCGTTCATCGCCTTCAGGCCATATTCGCGCGCCTTCTCCGGCCGCGCCTGCATGTAGGGCTCGTCGATCTGTACGATGTCGGCGCCGGCCGCGAACAGGTCCTTGATCTCGGCGTTCACCGCCGCCGCGTAATCGAGCGCCATCTCGGCCGGGTCTTTATAAAAGTCGTTCTGCGCCTGCTGCGACATGGTGAAGGGGCCCGGCACCGTGATCTTGATGGT
>CAMDEB010000098.1 GCA_945893085.1 Rhodoplanes serenus
ACAGTGAAGGACATCGGCCGCAGCCGCGCCTACTACGTGGATGCGTTCGGCTTCGTGGTCAGCGACGAGGACGCAAAGACGCTGTATCTGCGCGGCATCGAGGAAGCCTGCCACCACAGCCTCGTGCTCAAGCAGTCGGCCGACGCGCCGGCCTGCGAGCGGGTCGGCCTGCGGGTCTACACCGAGGAAGAGCTCGACAAGGCGATGCACACGTTCGCGGGCGCGGGCCTGCCGGCGCAGTTCGCCGAGGTGCCGCACCAGGGTCGGACGCTGCATGTGTCGGACGCGGTCGGCACGCCGCTCGAATTCTGCGCGACGCAGCCGACCAAGCCGCGGCTGGTGGTGCAGTTCAAGCAGCATCACGGCGCCTGTCCGCTGCGGGTCGATCATTTCCAGATCATCACCCCCGGGGTGCCGAAGGCGTGCCGGTTCTATTGCGACCTCGGCTTCCGGCTGTCGGAGTTCATCGCGCCCGACGACACCGACGACCTGCTGTTCGTGTTCCTGCAGCGGAAGGGCAACCCGCACGACATCGTGTTCGCGAACGGACGCGGGCCGCGGCTGCATCACGTGGCGTTCGCGGTGCCGGACGCCGCGCACATGCTGCAAGCCTGCGACATCGCCGGCGCGCACGGCTTCGGCGCCAATCTCGAGGTCGGTCCCGGCCGGCACGGACCGGGGCACGCGTTGTTCACCTACTTCCGCGATCCCGACGGCCACCGCATGGAGCTGTTCAACACCCACTACCAGATGATGGACATCGAGAACGAGCCGGTGCGCTGGAACCTGTCGCACATGCGCCAGCGCCCGTGGGGCATGCCGCCGCGCAAGTCATGGTTCGAGGAGGCCATGAGCTTCCGCGGCGTCGAGCAGAGCGACCCGCCCGGCAAGCGGCAGCCGATGACGCTGGAACGGTACCTGGTGGAGGAGCTGGCGTAACTCCAGCTCCGCCCTCATCCTGAGGAGCGCGCGAACCTTCGGCAAGTATTTCTCCCCCTCCGTCGGTCCTTTATTTTTCAACGAGGCTGGACAGCGCGGCGGTCAGCTTGCCGTCCGGCGTGGCGAGCTCTTCGAGGATGGAGAAGTGGTTGTGCGTCTCCAGCGCCAGCAGCCGGTTCGGCAGGCCGGCGTCGCAGCGCGCCTGATGATACTCGCGGCCCTGGCGCCGGATTTCCGGCAGCTCGCCGATACCGAATGCGACGGTGGTCGGCGTCCACTTCGACGGCAGATGGCGGATCGGGCTCATCGCGAGCGCCTCCACCGCCGTCATCTTCAGCTTCTCATTGAGATAGTTCAGCCGGCACGGCTCGACATCGTAGATGCCGCTGATCGCCAGACCGGCATCGACCTCGTCGAGCCCGAGCGCCATCGCGGTCAGATGGCCGCCGGCGGACCAGCCCGACACCACGAGCTTGGCGCGGCCGACGCCGTGCGCCGGCCCCTCGCGCCGCAGCCAGCGGATCGCCTCATGCGTCTCCGTCACGATCTCGGTGAGCGTGGCGTCCGGCGCCAGCGTGTAGCCGATCATCGCCACGTCGAAGCCGCGCGCCAGCGGCCCTTCCGCCATGCAGGCGAAGATTTCCTTGGAGTTGCGCTGCCAATAGCCGCCATGGATGAAGACGAACAGCGGCGCTCCCGCGCGGCCGCAGGGGAAGATGTCGATGCGGTTGCGCGGCTTCGGCCCATAGGCGAGATCGAGCATGGCCGGAAATCGCTCGCGCACGCGGGCGCTGCGTTCGGTCCAGCCGTCGCGAATTTGCGCGCTGTTGGCGACGGCTGTGCCGTTGTCGTAGGCGGCGTCGAGTTGCGCGCGGGTCATGCCGCGCCAGATGGCTGCGTCGGAACCGGCGTCGTTTGCCATGCGCGCAGCCTAGCAAGAAACCGCGCAGGCCCGGCAATCGCCCCGCACTCGCCCTTGCCGGCGGCCCAAAGCGCCCTATTTCCCGGGCTTTCCGGCGTTCCGCGAGGCTTGCGGTTCCTTGACATGATTGGCGCACGCCGCCATAAGCATGCCAGCAGCGCGGGCTGATCGGTCCGCGCGCTTTAGTTACGGGCCTAAGCGCCTGTAGCCACAGAACAATCCGACTGAAAGAAGCCGGCCCGGGTGTCCGAGAGCCGGGGTCGAACGCGGGATAGAAAACGATGTTCGCAGTCATCAAAACCGGCGGCAAGCAGTACCGGGTCGCCGAGGATCAGGTCATCAAGGTCGACCGGATCGACGCCGAGCCCGGCCAGATCGTGCAGATCGGCGACGTGCTAATGCTCGGCGGCGACCAGCCGCAGCTTGGCCTGCCGATGGTTTCCGGCGCGTCGGTTGCGGCCGAGGTCATCGAGCAGAGCCGCGGGCCGAAGGTCATCGCCTTCAAAAAGCGCCGCCGCAAGAACTCGCGGCGCAAGCGCGGCCACCGCCAGGACTTCACCGTGATCCGCATCACCGAAATCCTGACCGACGGCAAGGCGCCGACCAAGACGGCGCGGCCGAAGCCCGAGAAGAAGCCGAAGCCCGAGCCGGCCGCAGACAGCGATACGCCGGACACCGGCGCCGAGACCAAGCCGACCGGCAAGGCCGGCAAGCAGGCCGCGAGCGCCAAGAAGGCCAAGGAGAAGAAGGCCAAGGCCAAGGCCAAGCCTGCGGCCAAAGCCAAAGCCAAGACCAAGGCCAAGAAACCGGCAGCCAAAGGCAAGAAAAAGTAAGAAACGGCGCCATATCAATATTTGTGAGATGATTCCGTCGCGGAATCGCGGTATGAACTCGGTGAGTTTAGGAAAAGACCATGGCTCATAAAAAGGCAGGCGGTTCTTCGCGCAACGGGCGCGACTCGGCGGGCAAGCGGCTCGGCGTGAAGCTGTACGGCGGCGAGAGCGCCGTCGCCGGCAATATCATCGCGCGTCAGCGCGGCACCACCTGGCACCCCGGCGAGAACGTCGGCATGGGCACGGATCACACGCTGTTCGCAATGATCGATGGTCGCGTGAAGTTCAATACCAAAGCCAAGGGCCGCGTATTCATCTCCGTCCTTCCGGCGACGGAGGCCGCGGCAGAGTAAAACGGTAGAACCATAGTGGGTCTGCCGGTGTCTGTTCCGAACCGGCGGGGCCCATGGGCTCCTTAAGGGGGAGACGGGCACCGTCTCCCCCTTAAGCTTTTCAAAGGAGCCCGTGTCATGACCTTGTTGGAAATACCTGCGGAGACGTTCCGGGAAGCGAGTATCCCCGTCCTCGAGACCGAGCGGTTGATTCTGCGCGCGCCGCGGCTTGAGGACGCTAAAACCATCGCCATGCTGGCGAACGATCGCCGCATCGCCGAGAACACGGCGCGCATTCCGCATCCGTACAAGCTCGCCGACGCCCGCGATTTTGTCGCCACGGTCAACCTGGCGAGCGAGACGGTGTTCCTGGTCACGCTTGCCAATGAAACCGTGATCGGCGCCTGCGGCATCACCCAGGACGGCAAGGCGAACGAGATCGGCTACTGGCTCGGCGCGCGCCACTGGGGCAAGGGCTACGCCACCGAGGCGGTGCGCGCGGTAATCGACCACGCCTTCACCGACCTTGATTGCGAGGCGCTGCAATCGGCCGCCCGCGTCACCAACCCGGCGTCGCGCCGGGTGCTGGAGAAGTGCGGCTTCCAGTGGACCGGCGTCGGGCTGATCCGGATCCGCGCACTGAACTCCTCGGCGCCGATCGACCGGTTCCGGATCGACCGCGGCCTGTGGGCCTCGCTCAAGAGCTGGGGCAAGATGCATCGGGTGGCGTAAGCCATCCGCTGCGTCCCGGCGGCTTGGAGGGAACCGAACGCCGTGCCACGACTTATGGTCGTGGCAACGGATTCGGTATAGCGTCGTTGCATCTGTCAACGTCGCAACGGGGGGAACGACCCATGGCCAAGCAAAGCATCGTCAGTTCCGCGCAAGACACGATCGTCGGTCTCGCCAAGGCCGGCGCCGAAGCGGCCGGCAACGCCGCCGAAGCGGTCGCCAAGACCGCGACCGGCGCCGCTCTGTCGGCGGTCAAAGAGGCACGCCGTCTGGTGGGCGCCAAGAAGACAAAGCCGAAGCGAAAGGCTGCCGCGCGGAAGACGAAGAAGACTGCGAAGAAGACCTCCAGGAAATCCGCTGCGAAAAAGAAGAAGACCGCCAAAAAGACCCGGCGCGCCAAGAAGTAACTACGGCGGCGGCGGCGCGAACGGCGCATCGCGCCGCGCCACCGTCTGCTCGCGCACAAAGATGGACATCCCGGCGGCGACGATGATCGCCGCGCATGTTTCGATTGCGCAATATCGCGTGAAGACGCCCAAGACTGCCCTTAATCTGGCCCACTCATGTCCATCAACGATGTCGGTCATGCGCTCGACTGGATCGCGACCAACCCCGATGCCAGGGAAACGATCATCCGATCTTTGATCGAGATCGAAAGGGCGACTCCGTATCGGGAGGGCTTCAATCTCCGCGAGGAGATCACGGGGCCGATCGTCGATCGGCTGTTTTCACCCGGGGAGACCGTTACCAAGAAACTCGCGGATGGCTTGACGATTTCATGCCGCTACACATCGAAGATCGTCCGCGATTTCGTTATGGCACACAAAAATCCGCCCGATCATGTGTGGGAGCCCCAGACAACGCGCCTGCTGTTGCACCTGGCAAAGGGCGCGCGGCACGTCGTGGTCGGTGGTGCCTATATCGGCGATCAATCGACGTTGATCGCGCAAGCGATCGCCCCGAACGGTGTCTGCCATTGTTTCGAGCTATCAGCCGACAACGCCGGCATGATCGTGCTCAACGCGCGGCAAAACGACCTGGCAAACGTGCAAGTCAACAATCTCGGGCTCTGGTCGCGCGCGGCCACGCTTGCGCTCACCGGCGACGACTCACATGCTGCGCCCCATGCCGCGCCAGGTGGCCCCTTCGTCGCCACGACGGTTGATGAGTATGTCGAGGAACAAGGCATTGGCAGCATCGATCTTCTGATGCTCGACATCGAAGGCGGTGAATTTGACGCTCTTCAGGGTGCCGTCAAGCAATTGGAACAGCGTCCGGAGATCGCACCGAGCCTCATTTTCGAGGTCCACCGCTCCTATGTTGACTGGTCGCAAGGTCTCCGCGACACGAACATCATGAAGCTGGTCGAAAGCTTCGGATACTCCTGCTATTGCATCCGCGATTACAACACCAATTATTCGATGGCTGGACATCCGATCGAACTGATCCCGATCGATGATGTTTATCTCGGCGGCCCGCCGCATGGGTTTAACGTCGTCGCCGTGAAGCGGCCCGAGCTGCTGAAATCAGAGGCCATCGCCTTTTGCCGCGGCGTCAGCCCGAAACTCCTGTTTCATCGCGATCCCAAGCTGCACGCGCCGCTGAACTGATGGACCGTTGCCGGCTGTTGACATCGAGGCCCGACAGGAGGACGCTTCCCGATGTTGGGCACAACAAATGCGGAGGCGAAAATGACGCCACCGGGCCAGCACCGCCGCTAACCGTCACGGCAGCGTTCGGGCTGTGACGCAGCGGCCACCCCACGAATGACGCGTCGGGAGGCGCCCCTCGGGCCGCATCAGTGAGGCATGGCCCTCTTGGCCCTCCCGGCGTCGTACTTTGCTCCGCACCGATGATCTACCAATGACACGGGCCACCGCTGGCGCGCGGCATCAAGTTGCGCGAAAATGTCCTCCAGAATTCGAAGGAGGACAGCCATGCCCTACGACCTCGACCAATACATCGCTGACTGTCGGGCCATCCTGGCGCGCGATCCCGGCGTGAAGGGGCGCGAGGAGGTCCGCGCCAAGCTCGAGCAACTGCTCCGCAACCCGGATTTCATCGAGACGTATTGCGGCGAAACCGTCCCGCGCGGGCTGAAGGTGCTGTACGAGGACCCGGAGCTGAAGTTCCAGATTCTCGCGCACATCAACGACAAGGCGCGGGTGTCGCCGCCGCACGATCACGACGCGTCCTGGGCGATCTACGGCCAGGCGACGAAATACACCGACATGATCGAGTGGGAGCGCGAGGACAACGGCGCCGACCCGAAGCACGCCAAGCTGAAACCAGCGAAGAAATACCGGCTCGATCCCGGCCACGCCGGCATCTACCAGGACGGCACCATCCACTCGATCGATTACCCCGACTACGCCAAGTTCATTCGCGTGACCGGCACCAACCTCGACAAGATCAACCGCATCCGCGTCGACCTGAAGACCGGCGAGGTGCATCAGATGACGCCGCAGCAGGCGACGTAGGCGGCGCAGACGGTGTAGGCGACGTAGCCGGAACGAATGCACCACTAGTGCAACGTCATGGCCGGGCTTGTCCCGGCCATCCACGTCTTCGGGGCATCAAGCAAGGCGTGGATGCCCGGCACAAGGCCGGGCATGACGAAGCAGAGAGAGTGTCATGTCATCGCCAACAACATTGCGGCGGCTCACAGCGCCCGCCGTCAAGGCCATGCTCTCCGACGGGCATGAGCTCGCGCTCATCGATCTGCGCGAGGAACTGACCTTCTCGCAAAGCCACCTGCTGTGGGCGCGCAACATTCCGCTGAGCCGGCTGGAGCTGCGCTTCGCCGCGCTGGTGCCGCGGCTGGCGACGCGCATCGTGCTGTGCGACGCCGCCGACGGCTTGGTTGAGCGCGCCGCTGGCGTGCTCAAGCGCGCCGGCTACGCCGACCTCGCGTTCCTCGATGGCGGCATCGCGGCGTGGGAGGCCGCGGGCTTCGAGCTGTTCTCCGGCGTCAACGTGCCGAGCAAGGCGTTCGGCGAGCACGTCGAGCACGCAAGCCACACGCCGAGCATTTCGGCGAACGAGCTCGACGCGCTGCTGCGCGGCGGCGCCGACATGGTCGTGGTCGACAGCCGGCCGTTCGACGAATACCAGCGGGTCTCGATCCCGACCGCGACCAACGTGCCCGGCGCCGAGCTGGTGCTGCGCATCCACGACATCGCGCCGAAGCCGGAGACGCTCGTGGTGGTCAATTGCGCCGGCCGCACCCGCAGCATCATCGGCGCGCAGTCGCTGATCAACGCCGGCCTGCCGAACAAGGTGGTGGCGCTGCGCAACGGCACCATGGGTTACAACCTCGCGGGATTTGCGACCGAGAGCGGCAAGAGCCGGCGCAAGCTCGACGTCACGGGCGGCGGCCTCGCCCGCGCCAAGGCGGCGGCCGAGCGCGTGGCGCAACGCTACGGGGTCGAGCGCATCGATCGCGCCAAGCTCGATCGCTTCCGTGCTGACCGCGACCGCACGCTCTATCTGTTCGACGTGCGCAACCCGCATGAGTATGCCGCCGGTCATGTGTCAGAGTCGGTCACGGCGCCCGGTGGCCAGCTTGTCCAGGCCTCCGATCAATACGTCGGCACGCTCGGCGCCCGCATCGTGCTGATCGACGAGGCCGAGGTGCGAGCGGTGATGACCGGCTCGTGGCTCAAGCAGATGGGCTTCACCGACGTGTTCGTCATGGCCGAAGCCGGCACCGAAACCGGCATCCCGCCGAGCCGTGTGCTCGGCGACAAACCCGCGCCGCAATCCGCCATCGGCTGCGCGCAGCTCGCCGACCTCCTGGCCCAGGACGCCGCGACCGTGGTCGACCTCTCGCTCAGCCCGAACTATCGCAAAGGCCACATCCCCGGCGCCTGGTTTGCCATCCGCTCGCAACTCCAAAGCGCCCTGGCCCAAATCCCGTTGCGCGGCGAGCTGGTGCTGACCTCCGAGGACGGCGTGCTCGCCGGTCTGGCGGTATCGGAGGCCGGAAGGCCGGCCCGCTACCTCGAAGGAGGCAATGCCGCCTGGGCGGCGGCCGGGCAAAAAAACAGTATGGAAATGAGCATGGCGAGCAAGCCTGAGGACGTCTGGCTCAAGCCCTATGAGCGCCCCAACGACACCGTGAGCGCCATGAGCGAGTACCTGGCCTGGGAAACCGACCTGCTGCCGCGGATCGAACGGGACGGAACCACGCGCTTTACCAGCTAATCCGGCCTCGCCCTTTCCGGGGGAGGTGCTATCTAAAGCCCATGAAATTCCTCGATGAAGCCAAGGTCTATGTCCGCTCCGGCGACGGCGGCAACGGCTGCGTGGCGTTCCGGCGCGAAAAGTTCATCGAGCACGGCGGCCCCAGTGGCGGCAACGGCGGCCGCGGCGGCGATGTGGTCGTGGAAGCGGTGGATGGCCTCAACACCTTGATCGACTACCGCTACCAGCAGCACTTCAAGGCCAAGTCCGGCACCAACGGCATGGGCAAGGATAGGCACGGCGCGGGCTCCGATGACGTGGTGCTCAAGGTGCCGGTGGGCACGCAGATCTTCGACGAGGACAAGGAAACCCTGATCGCCGATCTCACCGCTGCCGGCCAGCGCGTGGTGCTTGCCCAAGGCGGCAATGGCGGCTTCGGCAATGCTCACTTCAAATCCTCGACCAATCGCACGCCGCGCCACGCCAATCCGGGCCAGGAGGGCCAGGAGCGCTGGATCTGGCTGCGGCTGAAGCTGATCGCCGACGCCGGCCTGGTCGGCCTGCCGAACGCGGGAAAATCGACGTTCCTGGCGGCAGTTAGCGCGGCCAAGCCGAAGATCGCCGACTATCCGTTCACCACCCTCAACCCGCAGCTCGGCGTGATGGAGATCGACGGCCGCGAGTTCGTGCTCGCCGACATCCCGGGCCTGATCGAGGGCGCTCACGAGGGCTCAGGGCTTGGCGACCGCTTCCTCGGCCACATCGAGCGCTGCCGCGTGCTGCTGCATCTGGTCGACGGCACCGGTGAGCACGCGGGAGAGGACTACAGGACCGTGCGAGCCGAGCTGGAAGCCTATGGGCAGGGTCTCGCCGACAAGCACGAGATCGTCGCGCTGTCGAAGATCGACGCGATGACGCCCGAGCAGATCAAGCAGCAGGCTGCTCGGCTCAAACGAGCAGCCCGCAAGACCCCTCTCATGCTCTCTGCTCACGCGCGCTCAGGCGTGCCCGAAGTGCTGCGCGCGCTGGCGCAGGTGATCGACAGCGCGAGCGAGGCAGCCAACCCACGCAAAGGCGAAGACGCGCCGGCGTGGCAGGCGTAACCCAAAAAAGCCGGGAGGACGTTTCGATGAAGACGCGCGCGGCGGTCGCTTGGAAAGCGGGCGAGCCTCTCAGCATCGAGACCGTCGAGATCGAAGGACCGAAGCCGGGCGAAGTGCTGGTCGAGATCAAGGCCACCGGCATCTGCCACACCGACGCGTTCACATTGTCCGGCGCCGACCCGGAGGGATTGTTCCCCGCCATCCTCGGTCACGAGGGTGCCGGCATCGTGCGCGAGATCGGCGCGGGCGTGATTGCGCTGAAGCCCGGCGACCATGTCATCCCGCTCTACACGCCGGAATGCCGGCAGTGCAAAACCTGTCTCTCGCGCCGATCGAACCTCTGCACCGCGATCCGCGCCACCCAGGGCAAAGGCCTGATGCCCGACAACACCTCGCGCTTCCGCTGCGACGGCGACCCAGTGTTCCACTACATGGGCTGCTCGACGTTTGCGAACTTCACCGTGCTGCCGGAGATCGCGCTCGCCAAGGTGCGCGAGGACGCGCCGTTCGAGAAGATCTGCTACATCGGCTGCGGCGTCACCACCGGCATCGGCGCTGTGATCTACACCGCCAAGGTCTGGCCCGGCGCCAACGTCGCGGTGTTCGGGCTCGGCGGCATCGGCCTCAACGTGATCCAGGGCGCGCGCATGGTCGGCGCCGACAAGATCATCGGCATCGATCTCAATCCGTCGAAGCGCGCAACCGCCGAGAAATTCGGCATGACGCACTTCATCAATCCGGACGAGGTCGGCCGCGACAAGGTGGTGCAGTCGATCGTCGACCTCACCGGCGGCGGCGCGGATTTTTCCTTCGAATGCATCGGCAACGTCCACACCATGCGCCAGGCGCTGGAGTGCTGTCACCGCGGCTGGGGCGAGAGCATCGTCATCGGCGTCGCCGGATCGGGCCAGGAGATCGCGACGCGGCCATTCCAGCTCATCACCGGCCGGGTCTGGAAGGGCACCGCCTTCGGCGGCGCCAGGGGCCGCACCGACGTGCCGAAGATCGTCGACTGGTACATGGAGGGCAAGATCAACATCGACGACCTGATCACCCACACCATGCCGCTCGACAAGATCAACGACGCGTTCGATCTGATGCACGAGGGCAAGAGCATCCGGTCGGTGGTGGTGTACTAGGGCGCGGACTCATCAACGCGCAGCCGAATGCGCATCTGGTTGTAGCCTTTTAGCACCGCCTCATTCCGGCTCGATCTTCGCGTCCTTCACAATCTTCGCCCACTTTTCAGTCTCTGAAATAACGAACGCCTTCAGTTCGTCGGCCGAGCTTGCGACCGGCTCGATCCCCGCGGCGAGCAGTTTCGACGCCACGTCCTTGTCGGCCAACGCTTCGCGCAACGCAGTGTTGAGCCGCTCCACCACCGGCTTCGGGGTCTTGGCGGGGGCAAACGCCGCAAACCAAGCCGTCAGGTCGTAGCCCTTGAGCCCAGCCTCATCGAGCGAGGGAAGATCGGGCACAAGCGCCGAGCGTTGCAAGCTTGACACCGCAAAACCCTTCAGCCGGCCGGCCCGCACCGGCGGCAGCGACGTTGAAATATCGCCGAAGAAAAGGTTGATCTGGCCGCCAAGCAGGTCGGTCACGACCAGCGGATTGCTGCGGTAGGGCACATGCAACATGTCGATGCTGGCCATGGTCTTCATCAACTCACCCGCAGCTCGCGAGGAGGTCGAGCCGGAGCCGAACGTCAGCTTGCCGGAATTGGCCTTGGCGTAGGCGATGAGCTCCTGGACGGTGTTGGCTGGAACCGAAGGGTGCCCGACGAGCGCCAGTGTGATCGTTCCCAGTTTGGTGATCGGCTCGAAATCCGCGACCGCGTCGTAGGGCACTCGCTTGAGCATGCTCTGATTGGACGCATGCGTCGTATTGGAGGTGATGAAGATGGTGTAGCCGTCCGGCGCGGACCGCACCACGTTCTGTGCTGCCGGGATGCCGCTGCCGCCGCCGATGTTCTCAATGACGACCGTCTGGCCGAGCGACTGCGAAACGCGATTCCCAAGCAGCCGGGCGAGCGTATCGGTCGCGCTTCCGGCAACGAACGGAACGACAAACTTGATGCTGCGGCTTGGGTAGCGATCCTGCGCCACGGCCCCGCCGAATGTGGCCGCAATGGCAACGCCCAGCGCAACCATCCCGATCGAGATTTTTTTCATGGCTTGCCTCCTCCCTGCTTTGGAATCTGCAACGGAATTTCGAGTAGTAGAAACGACAGCGACTTGCCGTGCCCATCGAGACCGAGACTCGAGTTGACGCCGCCTTCGAGGACATCGTCCAAAACGAAATTAAACGCCGAAAGCTTTGGCAGGTCATAGCGCACAACGCGCGAGGGCTTGCGCGCAGCAAACGCCTCCGCGACGCGCTCGGCCGTAATTTGCTCTGCGACCGCCGGATAGTGGGCGGGGTCGCGGCAGACCAGGGCAATGTTCAAACGATTGCCCTTGTCGCCGGACCGCGCGTTGGCGATTTGATGGAGCGTGACGGTTGCCGGCGTCATGCGCGATCTCCAAGCATCCTCACACGCGGGGAGGCGAATTTGCGCTCGATCAGGCATGACGCGCTGGCGAGGCGAGGCGTCAGCCGCCGGCGCACGCCCGAACCGCCGGCAGGCCCCGCGCAATAGAGCGCTTCGACCTCATCAAGCAAAAGCTCAACGTCCGCGACCATTGCCGATTGCGCCGCGAACCGCAGCCGGACATCGGGCAAATCGGAATTCCACGGACGCGACAGCGTGCCGCCGTTTTCGCCGAGCACGCTGACCACACCAATTGCATCGATGCGAAAGACGAGGCCGGGAGCCCGCCTGCTCATGCGTGCACCGACAATTTCGGCCGCGAGCCGCGCTCGTGCCGTCGCGTTCGGTCCGGCGTAGGAAATCTCTGCCTCGCCCAAGACCCCGCCATCGACGCAAACCGTCGCCTTTAGCGTTTCCGGGGCAGGTTTGCCGCGCGCGCCGGTCACGCGAACGCGATCGGTTGCAAGTTGCTCGACCATCACGTCGGTCACGTCGAGCACCACGTCCGGCGCCAGATAGGCCGAGGGATCGTGGATTTCATAAAGGAGCTGTTCGATCACGGTGAACCGATCGACGCGGCCACCCGTTCCCGCGGGCTTGGTGATGACCATGCCGCCGTCAGCATCGATCTCGGCGATCGGATACCCAAGGTCGGCCATGCCTGGCACGTCCTTGAAGGATGGATCGGCGAAATAGCCGCCGGTGATCTGACTGCCGCATTCGAGCAGATGTCCGGCAAGGGTGCCGGCCGCGAGGCGATCCCAGTCGTCG
>CAMDEB010000099.1 GCA_945893085.1 Rhodoplanes serenus
GTTCGCCGAAGCGCTGGCGGAAAAGCGTCCCGGTCCGCGCGCACTCAATTTTGGACCCGGCCCCGGTAGATCGCTCACCGTTTCTAAACTCGCCGAGGCCGTGCTCGAAGCGCTCGGCCGCAAACCTTCGTGGATCGGGATGCCGCAGGGGGATGCGATCGAAATGAAGGCGCTCACGCTCGATGCTTCCGCTGCGCGCGCCTATCTCAACTGGCGTGACCGGCTGCCTAGCGCCGCCTGCATTTCGTGGACTGCGGATTGGTATCGCGCCCATGCCGCGGGCGAGGACATGCGGGACGTCACGCTGCGCCAATTCGCTGCGTATCGCGCGCTCGATCGGAATCATTCATGACCATCGTCACGAACTGTCGTTTCTGCGGCACGCCGCTGACTGCGACGGTCGTCGATCTCGGCGAAACGCCGCTTGCCAACAGTTTCGTGACCGAATCTGAAGCCACGAACGAGAAATGCTATCCGCTTTCGGTCCGGGTCTGTTCCTCATGCCTGCTCGTGCAGACCACCATTGCGGTTTCGCCGCGGGACGTATTTTCCGGCGGCTACGTCTATTTTTCCTCCGTCACCGACGCTTGGGTCGAGCATGCGCGCCGCTACACGGACACAACGATGGCGCGCTTCGGGCTCGAGCCGCGTTCGCTGGTGGTCGAGGTCGCCTCCAACGACGGATACCTGCTGCAACATTTTCTCAAACGCGACGTGCCGGTGCTGGGCATCGAGCCCGCCGCCAATGTCGCGGCGGCGGCGGTCCGGAAGGGGATTCCGACCGAGGTTTTGTTTTTCAACGCCGAGACGGCGCGGCGAATGAGGCAGGAGGGAAAGCGCGCCGATCTGATGGTCGCCAATAACGTGTTGGCCCACGTACCGGACCTCGTCGATTTCTTGAGCGGGTTCGCACTGCTGCTCAAGGACGAGGGGATCGCGACATTCGAATTCCCCCACGTTCTGAATCTCGTCCGCGAGATTCAATTCGACACCATCTATCATGAGCACGTGTTCTATCTGTCACTAACGGCGGTCGAACGCGTCTTTGCCGCGGCGGGATTGATGGTGGTAGACGTCGAGGAAGTCCCGACGCACGGTGGGTCGTTGCGGCTCTACGCGGCGCGCCGGGAATCGTCGCAAGTGGCTGCGTACAGCGTAGCGGAGTTGCGCGCCAAGGAACGCATGGCCGGGCTCGACCGGGTCGAAGGATATCTGGGCTTCGCGGAACGCGTCGAGGCAGTGAAGGCGGGCTTTCTTGCGTTTCTGAAACAGGCCAGGTCGGCCGGCAAGACGGTCGCCGGCTATGGCGCCGCGGCGAAAGGCAACACGTTCCTGAACGTCTGCGGCGCGACCAGGAACGATCTGGTGTGTGTGTTCGATCGTTCGGTAGCGAAGCAGGGCAAGCTGCTGCCGGGCAGCCACATTCCGGTTGTTGCGCCGGAGCGCCTGGCCGACATCAGGCCGGATTATCTTGTCATCCTGCCGTGGAACATCGCCGACGAGGTCATGGCGACAAACGGCATATTGAGGTCATGGGGCGGGGCGTTCATAGTTGCCGTCCCGGAGGTGCGCGTCCTTTGAGATTTTCTCCCACCGGCATCCCAGGCGCCTTTACGATCGAAGGTGAGCCCCATATGGACGAGCGCGGCTTCTTCGTGCGGCTATATTGCCGCGACGAATTCGCCGCGGCGGGCATCGAATTCACTCCGCTGCAAATCAATCTTTCACGCAACGAACGCCGCCACACCTTGCGTGGTCTGCATTACCAGGATCCTCCGCACGCCGAAGCCAAGCTCGTGCAGGTGACGCGCGGCGCCGCCTACGATGTCGTCGTCGATCTCCGGAGCGACAGCCCGACCTATGGCCGCTGGGCGGGGATCGAACTCGGCGCGCAGGCGCCGCGAGCGGTTTACATCCCGGAGGGTTGCGCGCATGGCTTTCTGACACTCGAGCCGGGTACGGACGTGCTTTATCAGATGAACCGGATTCATGTTCCCGGCCACGCCGCGGGCTATCGTTGGAACGATCCGGTCCTGAATATCCGCTGGCCCGCCGAACCGGCGGTGTTGTCGGACGGCGATCGGCGCTGGCCGGGTTTCAGTCTCGAAACACGATCTTGAATGTGCTCGCGCGGCCTGGTTGGGCCCTCGCTACACTTAATCTGATTTGGGCGCGCGCATGGCCAGTGATCGACGGTGAAGCGATCAGCGTCTGCGCAGAGAGCTTCAATATGTCTCTGGATATTTCATGCAGAATTCTAAAATCCACTTCATCCGCGCCAACTCAGGCGCCTTTGGGTTGGATAGCCGCTTTCTGAAAAGCTCTTCGTCCGGGTCCTTGGGCTCAATTCCGCAGAAACTTCGGCGAAACATGTTAACTGCTGCCTTATCGAGCCGCCGCCCAAAGTCTTTCATCTCATGGCCTTGTGTGACGAGCGTGCAGAGGGCGTTGCGAAACTCTGCGTAGTAATTCGAAAATTGCGGGGATGTAATGAGTAAAGGCCAACCCTCATACTCGACGTTCCAGCTTGCGCTTTTGTAGTGCTGCTGCCGAATGTAAAAGAGTTCATTGGAGCAATGAACCTTGCCAAGGAATGCGGTGACCGAGGACGACAAATACTGGAAAAACATAAGGCTTTTGGTGCGTAATTCCGTAAAGTTGCAACTCTCAATCAGATATTCCCTCCGATGGACGGAATAGAACACAGAGCTGTAGTTCTCGACATGGGCAATGACACGTTCTGCTGCATCCGCTTGCTCATAGCCGTGCATCGCATGATAGCCGAGCCCGCCTTTTGCTCCCTTATCCTCCTGATGCGTGAGATGAAAGCTCAGCGTGCGCCCCCGTGCAGCGGAGTAATCAGCAGACGTTTCTAGGAATTGCACGCATTGCTCGACGGCCTCGGGCACCAAAAAATCATCGTTTGCGTGCGGCAGAACGTAACGTGCAGGCAAGGATTCGAGTGTCTGTGCCATTTTGGTAAGAAACGGAATCGACTCGGGATAGATGCGGACGGCGATGGCAAGATTGGGATATTTCTGGTCGCACGTTTCGGAAAAACTGCGGTGTTCCGGTGCGCTGCTGTCGGCAACGACGACCTGGCCCTTGAAGTCAATCTCCGAGAGATAGTCCAGTGTGCGGATGAGGAACGGAGTCCCGTTGAATGTAGGAATCAGAAGCGTGAATATTGCAGGATCATTGATCAACATTCTGGCAGCCCTTAGAGGTTTGGTCCCGATGTGGATTTTATCTGAAGCGATCGGCTCGTTCTGTCAGATGTTGAAGGCGCTCGGCGCTGCCATTAAGCGACGCGCTTGAGCCACGCGCTTGGCCAATGCGTGACGTTTCCGGTGAGATTCGATTCATTGAACAGCCAAGTGGGTTCAGAAATCACAAATGCAGGATTCTGTGCCGCAAAATTCTCGGCCGCGTGAGCTGGATTGTTGCGGACCCACCCTGCCTGACCCCTTGGGGCGTCGCTCAATTCGCGCATGATCCCGTCGGTGGCCACGATATAGGATCCCGGCGTCACCAATGGTGAATAGGCGAGGAGTTCCTCCATCACATAGGCATAGTCGTGGTTGGAATCGAGAACCACAAGAACTGTCTCGGCGGGCCCTATCAAGCTTGCCGCCCGGGCAACGACGCCGGGCTCGGTAGAAGCGCCCTCGATGATTGTTATCAATGACTTGAGCGGATGGGTATCGAGGCGCGCTCGATTGTGCGGCCTGACTTCTATATCGATTCCAACGACACGACCCTTACCCAGCAGGTGGCAAAGACTCGCAGAATATACAAGCGATCCGCCATGCGCTATCCCGGTTTCGACAATGACATCCGGCTTTAGCTCAAACACCACCTCCTGGTAGCGCATCAGATCGTCCGGCAGTTGGATGATCGGTATCCCTAACCAAGTAAATGTATAAACATACTTCTGATTCCAGCCAACCTTCAGCCAGAGATCCTTCACGACGTGGAAGCCTTCTGTCGAATAAAGTTCGACACGCCTGCCATCGATGTCGATCATCTTGGCGTCGAGATCAAACTCGATCTTCATGCCGGCATCTCCGGATACGCTACGCTATCGACCGATAGCAAACGCGCAGAAATTCCCATCGCGTCAATGCGGCTTTCTATCTCAGCGCGATAATTTGGATTCATGATAATAACGATATCGTCATTCTGCAAAACCGAGGAAGAAACAATCGGTAAGCCGGTGCCGGGCATAAAGCCTCCGATCTTTTTCTGATTGATGTCAATCGCGCCGGCGAGCCGAGAGCCGTCGGGGTCAACGAGCAGTGCGAAAGTCACACCCTTAGAAGCCGCGCCCCATAACCACACTGTTTTATTTGCCGCGATCCGTGCAAGCCAGGCGTGCCAACAGTGAACGAAGTGCTCACGTCGGCGCGCAAAGGCTTCTGCCTCAGGGATAAACTCGCGGCGGCGGACGGTCCATGTTTCACCTGTTGCGGGGCGGGCTTCCGCCCAAAGATATTGATCGTCGAATACGCGGTCGATTGACAGCGGCTCGAAGCCCGCTGCAGCGAGTGCAACGTGCAACGCCGCTCGGGAAAATATCGAACAATGCTCGTAAAACAAATCTTGCGGTTGGAATGTCTTGATGATCCATTCGATATCGGGGGTCTCGAGAAATAGACGCCCATCGTCATTCGTCTTCATGCTCGCGCGGATGGCGCGCAGGAACGACAGCGGGTCGGCAACATGCTCGATGGTGTGGCGGGAAATGACGAACAAGGGGCCTCGCGGCACCAGATCGAGCACATCCGCTCCAAAGTAGCGACGATGAACGGTCACCTCCTCAATTTCTGAACCGTCCTTGCCGCGCCATGCAGGATCGAAACCGGTGAGCGAGGCGAAGCATTTCCGTCGTACAAGCTCCATCAGTAACGCGCCCTGGCCACACCCCACCTCGACAAGATGAGTAAGGCGAGTGGGCGGAACGTGCGTCAGCATCCGCTCGATCATCGCGCCAACATGAGAGCAAAACCGAGGCGAGCCTGTCTGATCGTTATCGTACGCCTGATCGTAAATGATCCGCTCGGGTCTAAAGGCTCGGTTCCAGGCAAAACCACAGGCAGTGCACAACACGAAGTCGAGTTCACCGATCGGCGCGGCGCGTGCGCTGGTGCGATCGGGCCATACCCGGTTTTGCAGCAATGGCGCGCAGGCGCGTCGATCGATTGGGATCGGTGTTGTGGTGCTACAGATCGGACAGAGGGATGTCATGCCATGTCCTCGGCCCTTGATTGCCACCAGGCATAAGTGTCGCTGAGGCCTTGTTCCAGCGGCCGCGGCGCGGGTGCTCCTACTTCGGTTCTGAGGCGGCCGGTGGCGGCAACGATGCGGGGGGGCTCATGCGGCCGATCGGGTAGTGCGCCACATGCGATCAGATCTGGGCGTGCCGCGGCGCGGCCGAGACAATTGGCGACTTGCTCCAAGGTGGCCGAGTGACCACTGCCAATGTTCACTTCGTTCTCTACGCGCGAAACCGTCAGGGCAGCGAGCGCATTGCCCGCATCCCGTACGTCCATGAAATCGCGCACGATACCTCCGGACGACAGGGGAGCCCGCAAACCGCGCGCGAGATTGATTGCGATGGACGGCACCAACCGAGAAGGATGCTCGAAGGGGCCATAGAGGAAGAACAAACGCGCCCAAGCAAAGGAAAGCTTCGTTTCTGCGCCCCAACCGGCCAGGGCTCGGCGTGCGCTGTCCTTGGCAACCGCATAGAGTGTCGTCGGCCCGACCGGAGTTGTCTTCTCGTCGCAGATGCCGTTGTCGGGCCATGCATATTCGAAGCATGTCCCCACCCCGATGATGCGGGTCACGCCGGCGTCGGCGGCGGCCCGCGCTAGCTGCACGGTCGCGGCGAGCCAGTCTAGGTTCTCGCCGGCTCCCCAGAACCGGCCTGGTTCAACGCTCCATGCGGCATGCAGGATAGTGTCGGGCCGTACGTCTGTGAGGACGCGCCGGGTCGCACCGGTGTCGAGCAGATCGACGGCGATTGCATGCGCACCGGGTGCTGCCGCCGGACTGCGCGACAAGGCGACAACCTCGATATTGCGCTGGACCAAACCTGCAACAGCCCACCGACCGATAAAGCCTGAGGCGCCGGTGACGAGAACGCGCAATCTGAAACCTCGCTGGGCTCTCGAAGGATTTCTGTCGTGAGAGCGTAATCGTGACGGTGGACAGGCTAAGCGTAATGCATGGGCCGATCAACGAGCCGCAAACGAGTGGGAGGCAGGCGCTTTTGGTCCGGAAGCCGCTGCCAAAAGCTCGCCATCGATATATGGGCAAAACCCGCCAGCGGCCGATCGCGCCGGTGGCAGACCGGCATCATAGCTGCTTCAGTGACTGCGCCCGGCGAGCGTTGACGGTGCGCTCGCTCGATCGCTCGTAGAGTTAGTTGTGTTGGTTGTTGTGCATGATGCGTCGCAGTGTCCTGGTCCTGCTGGTGTTGTCGCCGCTTGCGAGCGGACCAGCATGGTCGGAGACTGCGCTCGCGCCCGCCGCGTCCCCGTTCGGCTGGACCGGCGCCTATGTCGGTTTACACGCAGGGGCGACCTGGGGCGGCAGCATGGCGGCGCATGGTGGTAATCCCGGCGCCTTGTTCGCCACCAACACACCGCCGCTTCCGGCCTCGTCGCCGGTCGGCGGGGAGGGGCGCGTGGGCGGCGCGCAATGGGGCATCAATTACCAACTCGACAGCGTGGTCGTCGGCCTGGAGTCCGATCTGGCGTTGGCCAATCGGTCCAAGAGCGCCGGCATGGGTGGCGTCATGTCCGACGGGCGTGCATTCACCTACACCGCCCGCCAGCATCTCGCGTCCCTAGGCGCCCTGCGGGCGCGGGGCGGCATCACGCTGATGCCGCGCCTTCTGATCTTCGGCACAGCCGGATTGGCTTACGGGCACGTCGAGGCGGCAACCACATTCGACATCACTAGCACGCCGGCGCGGGCTTATCGCGGCCTGCGTGCCGATACGCGAGTGGGATGGACGGCCGGCGTCGGCGGCGAATACGCGTTCGCCAACGCGTGGTCGGCGAAGCTTGAATATCTCTACTACGATCTCGGCCGGGCCGGGGTGGTTGGTTTCCCGTCGCCGTCAAATCAGGGCGTGCAAACCCATTCGCGCTTCGAGATGGCCGGTCATCTCGTGCGCGTCGGCGTGAACCACCGGCTCGATGGGATTGGGCCGGGCCGGGACAATTCGACGGCGCCCGCAGCGCCCGACCAGGAGAGACCGATCCACGACTTCGAGTTCGAGGCCAGCCAGCGCTATTGGTACAGTATCGGCAACACGAAAAAGAATCTCTACAGCACGTCCAGCTTGCAGCAGCGCACTACGCTGGTGTCGCGCCTCAGCTTTGGCGGGATCGATGCACATTCGGCGGAATCATTCGCGCGCTTGGGTCACCGCTCGGGCTTTTTCGTCAAAGGTAAACTGGGCCGAGGGGCGGCGAACCGCGGCACACTGATTGACGAGGACTTTTCAAGCTTCCTGTTTCCTTATTCAGCCACCGCGCATTCGCTGCAGGGCGGCACGCTCGCCTACGGCAGCATCGATATTGGCCGCAGCTTTCTGCGCGGCGCGGGCTACAGGTTCGGCGCATTCGCCGGCTATCATTATCAGCGCGAGACCTTGAACGCTTTTGGCTGCACCCAGACCGCCGCGAGCTCTACATGCGCCGGGAGTTTGACCATATCGACCGCCGTCCTCGGCATCAGCCAGGACAACAAGTGGCAGGCGGTGCGGCTCGGACTGGAGGGCCAGATCGCGCTGTCCGATCGCCTGACCTTGAGCGGCGAAGCGGCTTGGCTGCCTTACGCGTGGCTTTACGGCCAGGACTTTCACTGGCTGCGCATCGGCACGAGCGACGGCTCGTTCGACGGCTCGCTTCCCGAAAATGGCACGGGGGGCCGCGGCTTCCAGCTCGAAGCGATGGTGAACTACCAGGTCAGCAGTAATTTCAGCATCGGCGCCGGCCTGCGCTACTGGCGCATCGAACTGCCGAACGCGGTGGCGCACTTCGAGGCCGTGGTCATTCCGGCGGGTTCGTCCCAGGCCAAGCTCGAACAGTGGTCGACCGAGCGGTATGGCGGATTCTTGCAGGCCTCCTACAAGCTCTGATCGATCCGCCTCTTTAGGTTTAATCGTCCGCGCGCGGCTTCCGACGCAGCGAATGGCGGTAGCGGATCAGGGGTAACTCGAAAACCAAAAACAACAGCCAACTGGCGACGAGCGTGCAGGCGAGCCACGAGAGCAGAACCGGCAGATGATTGACCGCGTCGGCAGGCGTGTAACCCCGCGCCTGCCAGATCCAGAACACCGGCAGGTGCAGAAGAAAAAACGGATAGGCCAACCGGCCGAGAAAATCGTCCCATTCCCGGCGCGGCAGCAGGGACAACAAAATCAGCGCGGGTATGCCGAGCAGGACACCCACGCTGGTCTCGATGTTGAACGGCTGCGCCTTGATCACGCCAGCCAACACAGCGCCCAGAACGACCGCCGCCGCCAGCCACGCCAGGCCGAGCATCCCATGCTCCTGGCGACGCACGCATGCTCCCATCAGGAACATGAACAATATCCCCGGCAGCAGACGGTAGCCCCACCAATCGGTGTGCAGAAAATCGGTCTGCGCCGCGATCCAGATCACCAGGCTGCCGAGAATGACGATGAACCGATTGCGTTGGCCGAGCATCAAGATCCAAGGCGCGAGCAAATAGAACTGCAATTCCGCTCCGAGCGACCAGGACGTCGGAATGAGCGTGAATTGATCCTGCCCGGACCACATGTAGAAATTCAGCGGCATGATGGTGATGTTGGACAGCCAGTCGAGCCAGTCCGGCGGGCGCTGCAAAAAATAGACATTCTGAGGCTGCATGGTCGCCCAGATCAGCGCGGCAATGGCGAGCGCTCCCCAATACGACGGCAGCAGACGCAGAGAGCGCTCCCAGTAATAATCGGAAGGAGCCTTGAACTGCGTATCGAGCAGATGCGAGGTGACTAAACCGGAGATCAAGTAGAATGCGACGACGGAGGGAACGCCGGGATTATGCCCAAGCACCGTCAGGCCGACATGGCTCACCGCCACGCCGATCGCCAACAGGAGCCGCAAGGTACCGAACATGAATGGACCCGATTGCCCGACCCCATCGGAGCGCGCCGAACGCGGCAATTTGGTTCATGCGCGCGAGAAAAGCGAGTGCCCTGCGGCGTAGTGGGGGCCTCTGGCGCCACGCCCACTGAAGCTCAAGCTACCATGGATGTTGCGGAGCATGATTTCGAGATTGCGGGGCGCCGCGAAGGGACAATCCCCGCCCGATATCTCCGCCGACGCCCGCTCCATCCAGGAACTGCAACACAGTCTGGCGCATGGGCCCGGCAGCAGATTGCGGAGCCGCGGGGCCAGTTGGCGCAGATCTGGAACAACACGTTGTTCCAGAAACACGTGGCGCAATCGGGTTCGTTTCGGGTGGCGCTGGAGCCCGATGGACGCTACGCCGATTCGCTCTTGCTCGGTCGTGCCCACGCGCAGGTGTACCGCCAGAGCGGCGAGGACGGCATGATCGCCGAGATCTTCCGGCGTATCGGCGACGGGAAAAAACAACACGAGATTCTTGATCGAGCAGGGCTGGTGCGGTATCTGGATCGAAGGCTCCGAGGCCGGGGGGCGTGCGGCCGAGGTTTGCGCCGAGCCCATCCGCGAAGGCCGGCTCAAGATCGTTCAGGCGCTGGCCACGGTCGATAACATCAACCGGCTGCTCGACACCGCCGGCGTACCCGATCGCATCGACTTCCTCTCTCTAGACATCGACTACAACGGCACCCGAGTGTGGATCGCGCTGCAGCGCAAGTGTCGGTTGGGCTGCATCGAATACAACGCCTCGTTGCCGCCCTCTCTCGACCTCGCGGCGCCCTATGACCCCGCGCGGGCCTGGGACGGCACCCGCTGGTTCGGTGGCGGCTCAAGGCATTGGAGCTAATCGGCCGGGGCAAGGGCTTGGCCCTGCTCGGCTGCGACCTGCTGGGGCAATGCCTTATTCGTTGTCGCCGAGGAGGTCCTGGGCTGCTTCCAGGGGTCGTTTACCGCCGAAGGCACCTCGAGCTGCCTCAGTATTACCTCGTTAGCCATACCTGTAGTATTACCTCGTTAACCATACCTGTCATCCGGCGTCGGAGACGGTGCGGATTTGGTGCCCACATCTGCAAGACTGACCCACCGATCGGCCGCACAGCCGAGGTGCCATATGGCTTTTTCGGTTAACAGCAGATTGCGGCGGCGGCGGACGCCCTCTATGCTGCCGGCGAAAAGAGACCCCCCCCCGGGGGGGGGTCTTAGGGCCTGAAAAAATGTGCTGGATACCAGTACAGTAATCTTGACACCCTCGCACAAGCTCCGTTAGAACGCTGCTATGGTAGGGGTGCGTCCCCCACTCGGATTTTGTGCATCAGCCAGCTAACCGCCCGAGTTCTCCACTTAAACAGTAAAAGGAAACGTAGAAATGGCCACCGTCCAAGCAATCATCAACGCGATGTACGTTGTGATGTACGATCGCACAGCCGATGACACCGGATACGATAGCTGGCTTACCAGTACGGTATGGGGCGCAAGTGGCATTTCAGCGACTAACGCCGCCGCGACACAGGCAACGAGCGCGCAGGCGCAGGCTCTGGCTGACCTTTTCGAATCGACCCAGTCAACTCGCTTCACAGCAGTGTACGGCGCCCTTACTGATGCTGCGTTCATTGAAGCGCTTTACATGAATCTAGGCGGCAACTTCAGCGGCGTGTCCAGCGCCGACGTGTTTTACTGGACTGGCAAGCTGACGGCCCTCGGCAGCGATCGCGGCAAGCTGGTCGGCCAGTTTGTCACCGAATTCCTCGACCTCAATCTAGCAGGCTCCACCGACACGGCTGCGGTCGCTCGTCAGAACACTTTCATCAACAAGGTCTTGGTGTCGCAGAACTGGGTTGAGCAGAGCGGCAAGGCCGGCAACTCGTTTATGAACGCCGCGACGACGACCGATGCTGCGTTCCTCGCCCAGCAGGCCGTGCTTAACGGCGTCACCTCGACCTCTTCGAGCCGCGATGCCGCAATTGACCAGACCGATGCGGCGGCCGCTGCGGACAGCCTCGCCGGGGTCGTCGGGCAGACCGAGACGGGGACCACGTTCACTCTGTCGACTGCGTCTGACCTGATCAATGGGTCGAGCGCCAATGACACCATCTCGGGCGCCTTCGGGACGCTTGCGTCGACCGATGAAGTCCACGGTTCGGCCGGCACCGACACGCTCGATGTCCGGCTCGACACCGGCGCAGGCACTCCGAGCATTTCCGGCGTTGAGATAATCAAGCTGAATTCGCGCAACCACAGCGCCACCCTCGACTTCACCAATATCGTCGGCGCGACGGCGGTTTCCGTTGAGGGCTTCGGCCTCGCCCTCTCGGCGGTTCCGGCGGGTGTGCCGGTCTCCGTCAATGGCGGCTACTCCTCCATTTTGGCGGTCAACGTTTCCACCACCGCCACTGCCGTCACGCTGACGCTGGACATCAACTCCGCCCAGTCGGCGACCTACCTGGTCAGTGGCGTTGACGCCCTGACCCTCAACGGCAATGGCACCACCAACTCCCTTGGTAGCGCCAGCGATATCGGTGCAGCCTCGGCGGTCGTTATCGGCGGGACGGGCGCAGTGTCGCTCAACCTGTATTCGGGCGGCGGTGGATTGAGCGCCGATGCGGCCGATTCGCTCACGGCGATTTCCACCACGGGTGCCGGTGCAGTTACGATCGATGCCGGCACTGCGGCGCTGAACCTCACCATCAGTGGCGGCGGTGGCGACGACAGCGTGACCTTCCGCGGAAACTTCAACAACTCCGATTCCGTGAGCCTCGGTGCTGGTGCGGATTCCGTTGGGATCCAGAACTGCGCGGCTGCCGAGGTCTTCGTGGACCTCGTTGGCGTCGAGACCCTGTCGCTCGACCTCAACGCCTCGCTGACCGGCTCGATGAGCGGTGTAACGACCGCTAGCACGCTCAACCTGCGGATGGATTCGGCCGCGAGCGCCAACGTGTTCTCGAGCATGGCTTCCGGGCTGAAGACGTTCAACGTCCAATCGGCAGGCGCTTCATCGAATGCGGTCTTCACCTACACCGGTGGCGCCAGCGATGTTGTCGTCAACTTTGTCGGCAGCACCGCAACCGCCTTGGAAACCGCCGCTCAGACAGCGACGGCACTCACGTTCCACAGCATCATTATGAGCGGGAACACCGGCAGCCTGAACCTGAATGTGAAC
>CAMDEB010000100.1 GCA_945893085.1 Rhodoplanes serenus
GGCAAGAGCTGATGTGTTCGACTACATTGAGCGCTTCTACAATCCCAAACGCCGACACTCTACGATCGGTTATATGAGCCCGATGGAGTTCGAACGGCAGGCGGGATTAGCTTAGGCGGGGGTCAATGAAACCGGGTGCAGGCCACTTCGCCTTCATGCAGCTTGCATCTATCAGGTTATGGCTGCGCGCCAATCAGTCCACGCCCTAATTCCGCGCGATGATCTCGCGCTCGCCGCGGTGCATGCGGGGCGTCGCGCTGGGCCGGCCGGGTTTTCTCCGCAGCATGATCGAAGGACGCCGCCACTTGATCGCGGCGCGGCGGCGGCGACGCGGCTTGGGCGTGGCGACACTGAGACTGCCGATGCGCTGGAAGGCGTCGCGCAAGCTGCCGTCGCCTTCGACCACCAGCAGCGGCAGGCCGAGCACGCGGCCCCAGGATTTCCACAAGGCGGCGGCGTCGTCGCCGTCGGATGCGATCAGCAGCGGGACCGACAGTCCGCCGTCGCGGTGCTCCATGGTGATCGCGACCGCGGCCGGCTCCTCGCCCTCGGGCGGCAGCAGGCGCATGGTCACGCCGCGAAATTCCGCGACCGGGACGCCGACATTCATCCGCATGCCGCGCACCGCGCGCCGCAGCACGACGCGCTCGCGATCGAGCTCGACATGACGGACCTGTCCGTCCGCTCCGCCGTCCTGCGCCGCAAATCGCACGGGCAGGGCGAAGGGGTCGAGCCGCAACGCGCGGCTCGACCCGCCAAGGGGCCCAACACTCATCTGACGCCTCAAACTCTCCCCGCCGGGCTTTTGTGCCCGGTCGTGGTGCGGTCATAGCGGGGGAGGCGTCGGAATCCGCTTAAAGGGGCTGGTTAATCAGTGCTGACCGGCCCTGCGATCGGGATCATGCTTGACGGGATATTGCCGCGACCGCGCAATTTGTCGCGATTGGCCTTCAAGCGCGCGGGTTGAGGTCCTATCTGGAGCCTTGTCAGCCCCGCATCGCCCTCCTACACCAGAGCCCCGCCATGGATTCCCTCTTCGACCAATCCGCCCTGACGACGCTGGCCGAGCGTCTGGTGAAGGCCGCGCGCTCAGCCGGAGCGGACGCAGCCGACGCCGTGGCGATGCGTTCGGTGTCGCTGTCGGTCGAGGTGCGCGACGGCGCGGTCGAGGAATCCGAACGGGCGGAAGGCAACGACATGGGGCTGCGCGTGCTGCTGGGCAAGCGGCAGGCGGTGGTTTCGACCAACGACATCCGGGGCGAGAGCGTCGAGACGCTTGCCGAGCGCGCCATCGCCATGGCGCGCGTGGCGCCCGAGGATCCGTACGCAGGCCTCGCCGACCCGTCGCTGTTGGCGCGCAATATCCCCGACCTCGACCTGGTCGACCGCGATCTTCCCGATGTCGGCGCGCTGGAGCGGATCGCGCGCAGCGCGGAACAGGGGGGGCTTGCGGTGAAGGGCGTCAGCAAGTCGGGAGGGGCGTCGGCGTCGGCCGGCATCGGCGGCATGGTGCTGCTGACCAGTCATGGATTTTCCGGCTCCTATCTCGGCTCGCGCCACGGCCTGTCGATGACGGCGATCGCGGGCGAGGGCACCGGCATGGAGCGCGACTACGATTACTCCTCGACCTTGCATGCCGCCGATCTCGAAGCCCCGGACAAGATCGGGCGCACCGCCGGCGAGCGTGCGGTGGAGCGGCTCAATCCGCGCAAGGTCTCGACCAGAAAGGTGCCGGTGGTGTTCGACCGCCGGGTATCCGCCTCGCTGGTCGGCCATCTGTCGGGCGCGATCAACGGCGCTTCGATCGCGCGCAAGACCAGCTTCCTCAAGGACAAGCTCGACGCGCAACTGTTTGCCCGCGGCATCAACATCATCGACGATCCGCTGCGGCGGCGCGGCCTGCGCTCACAGCCGTTCGACGCGGAGGGCGTGGCCGGCAAGCGGATGGCGCTGGTCGAGGACGGCGTGCTGAAGACCTGGCTGCTCGATTGCGCCACCGCGCGCGAGCTCAACATGAAGACCACCGGGCACGCGCATCGCGGCGCATCCTCGCCGCCGTCGCCCGGTCCGACCAACTTGCATCTCGAGCCCGGCACCATGAGCCTCGACGAACTGCTCAAGGACACCGGCGAGGGCTTCTACGTCACCGACCTGATCGGCTCGGGCGTCAACGGCGTCACCGGCGACTACAGCCGCGGCGCCGCCGGCTTCTGGATCGAGAACGGCAAGCGCGCCTATCCGGTGAGCGAGGTGACCATCGCCGGTCACCTGCTCGACATGTTCAAGACGCTGACGCCGGCCAACGATCTCGAGTTCCGCTACGGCACCAACGCGCCGACGCTGCGTGTGGAGGGCTTGACCATTGCCGGCGTCTAAGCCCGCCGCTTCGCATGAGGCCGACCGCGAGCGGCTTGCCGCGGCGGTTCGGGAGGGTGGCGCGATTGCGCTGAAATTCTTTCGCGGCGCGCTCAAGAGCTGGACCAAGGGCGCGGGCGACTCGCCGGTCAGCGAGGCCGACATCGCGGTCAACGAGCTGTTGCATCTGAACCTGCCGCTGCCGGGCGACGGCTGGCTGTCGGAGGAAAGCGAAAACGATCCGGCGCGGCTCAACGCGCGCCGCATCTGGGTGGTCGACCCGATCGACGGCACGCGCGCCTATATCGCCGGCCGCGAGGACTGGTCGATCTCCGCCGCCCTGGTGGAGGACGGCAGGCCGGTGGTTGCGGCGGTGTTCGCGCCGGCGACCGACGAGATGTTCCTGGCGAGCGCCGGCCAAGGCGCGACCCGCAACGGCGTTCCGATCGGCGCGAGCGCCGGCCGCAATCTCGACGGCGTCCGGCTCGCCGGACCTAAGCGGGTGCTCGACCGGATCGCGTCGCGCGCGCCTGGACTTGTCGTCATGCCGCGGATTCATTCGCTGGCGCTGCGGGTGGTGCGGGTGGCGGACGGCACGATCGATGCGACGATCGCCGGCGGCAATGCCCACGATTGGGACCTTGCGGCTGCCGACCTTTTGGTGCACGAAGCCGGCGGCCTGATGACCTCGCTCGACGGCAGGCCGTTGGTCTACAATCGGCCTGACCCGATCCACAGCCTGCTGCTGGCGGCGGGACGCGAACGGCATGCGGCGCTCATCGAACTCGTGCGCGCGCAGGCCAACGAACCGGCGTGAATTTGGCGCGCGCCGCGCGTTTGGCGCGAAAGAACTTTGCGAAGGATAGAATTGGCGAAGGACGATGCGATGGCTCCAAGCACCCCGCAGAAGCAATTGCCCCATTTGGTTTTCGGCGGCGAACTGAGCGGCCTCGACGGCACCGAGTTCAAGGATCTCGACAAGCTCGACATCGTCGGCATCTATCCGAACTATGCCACCGCCTACGCCGCCTGGAAGGCCAAGGCGCAACAGACCGTCGACAACGCGCAGCTGCGCTACTTCATCGTGCACCTGCATCGGCTGCTCGATCCGGATAGCCCCGGCGCGCGCGCGGCGCGCTGAAGGGACAGGCTCGACGATGCTGTCTTGGAAGCGTCTCGGACGCCAGCGCTGGGTCCAGGTGACGGTCGGCATGCTCGCGGCCGAATACCTTCGCTTGGTCTCGAAGACGACGCCGTTCGCGGTTGAGCCCGCCGACATCTACGACCGGGTCGAGGCGGATTTTCCGATCATCCTCGCGATGTGGCACGGCCAGCACTTCCTGCTGCCGTTCGCCAAGCGGCCCAAGCATCGCGCCAAGGTCTTGATCTCGCGGCATCGCGACGGCGAGATCAACGCCATCGTCGCCGAGCGGCTTGGCGTCGGCACCATCCGCGGCTCGGGCGACCAGGGTCTGGAGTTCAACCGCAAGGGCGGCGTCGCCGCGTTCAGCGCGATGCTGAATGCGCTGGAGGAAGGCTACAACGTGGCGATGACCGCCGACGTGCCGAAGGTCTCCCGCGTCGCAGGGCTCGGCATCGTCAAGCTGGCGCAGCTTTCCGGCCGGCCGATCTATCCGATCGCGACCGCAACCAGCCGCCGCATCCAGCTCGACAACTGGGACCGCAGCGCGGTCAACCTGCCGTTCAGCCGCGGCGCCGCGGTGATCGCCAATCCGATCCGCGTGCCGCAGAACGCCGACGATGCGGCGCTGGAGACGGCGCGGCTGTCGGTCGAGCACGCGCTCAATGCCGTGACTGTGCGGGCCTACGACATGGTCGATCGACGCGGGAGCGCGGCTCGTGGCTGAGCGCCTGCCAGCGACGCTGCGGACCTATCGCGCCTTGACCGCGGCCGCAAAGCCGTTGGCTGCGCTGCTGCTGTCGTATCGCCTCAAGCGCGGCAAGGAGCATGCCGTGCGCCTGCCCGAGCGCAGCGGCGAAAGCAAAATTCCGCGTCCGCCCGGTCCGCTGGTCTGGTTGCACGGTGCCAGCGTCGGCGAGCTGATGGCGATCCTGCCGCTGATCGAGCGCATCCGCGCGCGCGACTTCAGCGTGCTGGTGACGTCGGGCACCGTCACCTCCGCGGAGCTTGCCGAGCGGCGTCTGCCGCCGGAGGTGATCCACCAGTTCGTGCCGCTCGATGTGCCGCAGTTCGTCGCGCGCTTCCTCGATCATTGGCAGCCCAATCTTGCGCTGTTCGTCGAGTCCGAGCTGTGGCCGAACTTGATCATGTCCTGTTCGGCGCGACGCATCCCGCTGTTCCTGGTCAACGGCCGGCTGTCGGAGCGCTCGTTCAACCGCTGGCGGTGGACGCGGCGGACGATCGCCTCGTTGCTGTCGCGGTTCGATCTGTGTCTCGCGCAATCGGCCGACGATGCCGCGCGCTACACCGGGCTCGGCGCGCCGCGCGTCAGCACCACCGGCAACCTCAAGCTCGACGCTCCGGCGCCGCCGGCCGACGAGGACAAGCTTGCCGAGATGAAGGCGGCGACCGCCGGCCGCCCGATCATCGCCGCCACCTCCACCCATCCGGGAGAGGAGACTGTGGTGACCGATGCTCATCGGCGCCTGAAGCACACGTTCCCGGGTCTCCTGACCGTCATCGCGCCGCGCCATCCCCAACGCGGTCCCGGCATCGCCGACATTGCCAAGGTCGCGGGCCTGACGTCGCGGCTGCGCTCGCGCGGCGAACTGCCGCTGCCGACCACCGACATCTACGTCGCGGACACGCTGGGCGAGCTTGGACTGTTCTATCGTTTGGCGCCGATCGTGTTCGTTGGCGGCTCGCTGGTTAGCCATGGCGGCCAGAACCCGATCGAAGCCGCCAAGCTCGGCGTCGCCATCCTGCACGGACCGCATGTGTGGAATTTCGCCGAAATCTATTCCGCGCTCGACGCGGCCGGCGGCGCTGAGCAGGTCACCGACGCCGGCAAGCTCGCGGTGCGGATCGGCGCCTGGCTCAAGGATCCGCACGCGCGCAAGACCGTCGCCGACACCGGACTGAAGGCGATGGACACGCTCGCTGGCGCGCTGGAGCGGACGCTGGCGGCGCTCGATCCCTATCTCATGCAATTCCGGCTCGAGCGGTCGGACGATGCGTGACCCGGCCTTTTGGTGGCGTCCGCCCGGGATCGCCGCGGGCCTGCTCGCGCCGCTCGCCGCGCCCTACGGCGCGATCGCGGCATGGCGTCTGGCGCAATCCGGCCGCGCGGTCGGCATCCCGGTCGTGTGCGTCGGCAATCTGACCGTCGGCGGCGCCGGCAAGACGCCGACCGCGATCGCGGTGGCCGATTTGCTGCACGCCGCCGGTCGGCGGCCGTTCCTGCTCAGCCGCGGCTACGGCGGCAGCTTGAAAGGACCGGTGCAGGTCGACATGGCGATGCATCGCGCCGCTGATCTCGGCGACGAGCCGCTGCTGTTGGTACGGACGGCGCCGACCATCGTCGCGGCCGACCGCGTTGCCGGCGCGGAAGCCGCGCGCGCGGCCGGCGCCGACGTTGTCGTCATGGACGACGGCTTCCAGAATCCGTCGCTGGAAAAAAATCTTTCGATCTTGGTGATCGACGGCCGTCGCGGCGTCGGCAACGGCAAGGTCTTTCCCGCAGGGCCATTGCGGGCGCCGCTGTCGGTGCAGCTTGCTCGCGCGCAGGCATTGCTGGTGATCGGGCGCGTGGCGGACGCGGCCGAAGTGGTGCAGGAGGCGCAGGCGCGCGGGATCGCGATCTTTCACGGCCGGCTGGAGCCCGACGCGGAGGCGCTGGCCGTGCTCCAGGAACGTCCGGTGCTGGCGTTTGCCGGCATCGGCGACCCGGAGAAGTTCTTTGCGACGCTCACGGGCGCCGGCGTCGAGGTGCGGGCGCGGCAGGTGTTTCCGGACCATCACCGCTATCGCCGCGACGAGGCGAGCGACCTGATCGCGCGCGCCAAGCGCGAACGCCTTGTGCTCGCGACCACGGAAAAGGATTGGGTCCGGCTCAAAGGCCAGGACGATCTGGCGGCGCTGGCGGGCGTCGCCCGCGCACTGCCGGTCAGGCTCGCCGTGACGGAGGAGGGCGCGTTCCGCGACCTCGTGCTGAAAATCTGAGAAGCCGTTACCGGCTCCGTCCGGGATGCAGCCGCTGCATCACCGCCTCGGGCGTGGCATAGGCCTCCTGGCGGTCGACGCTCCAATATTTCAACTCTTCCAGCGGGACCGGGACCCCGGTGACGGCGCAACGCACGAAGGCCCCCGGCCGGACGATCCGGAAATCGCCGTCCAGGAATTTGACCTCGGCCTCTCCGGCCATGGGAGACGGCCGATCGTAGCGGTTCAGCATCAAACCTCCGTGACAGGGCTCACAAGCCTAGCCGCCCCGTCGGCGCCAAGATAATCATTCAGCCGCGGCCATGAAACCCACCCGTCGCGGTTGAATAGATATCCGCCCCGCTACAACTCATGGTATCTTCAATTTCGCCGAAAATGCGGTGTCCGGCTTCATGCGTTACCTGCTCATCCTGATCGCTGCCGGTCTTGTCGCGGCCTCCGCCACCATGGCGAAAGCCGCAGCCGGTGACCCCGTCCAGGTCGAGCTTTCGCAGGGTGAAGGCCGGTTGCGGGCCGTTCTGTACCGGCCGGACGGCGACGGGCCCTTCCCGGCGATCGTCGGGCTCCACGCCTGCGGCGGCCTGAACAACCGGACCGGAGTGATGGCCACCCGCTACAACGATTGGGGCCGGCGCCTGGCAAACGCCGGTTTCGCGGTGATCTACCCCGACAGCTACGGGTCGCGTGGTCTCGCCAACCAATGCGGTATCAGCCGGCGCTCGGTGCGCAGCGATCGCGAGCGTGTCGCCGACGCCAATGTCGCGCGGCTGTGGCTGCAGGCCCAGCCCTGGGTCGCTGCCGATCGCGTCTCCCTGCTCGGCTGGTCGAGCGGCGGCGTTACCACGCTCTGGGCGGTGCGCGCGCGGACCTCGGTGAAGGACGGCAAGGATTTTCGCTCCGCGGTCGCGCTCTATCCCGGCTGCCGCCGGCTCGGCGTTGCCGCCTGGAGTGCGCGCGTGCCGACCCTGATCCTGATCGGCCGCTCCGACGACCAAACATCGGCCGCGGCCTGCGAGCAGATGGTGGCCGGCGCGCGAGGCCGCAGCGCGCGCGTGGCGATCCAGGTCTATCCCGGCGCCTATCACGACTTCGATCACCCCAACCGGGCGATCCAGGTGCGCACCGGCTACGCCTTCTCCGTCGACGGCACCGGCCGCGTGCACAGCGGCACCAATCCGCATGCCCGGGCCGATGCGCTCAAGCGCGTCCCGGAGTGGCTGCTGCGGTAGGCTGATTTTTCGCGGGGCTGCCGTTCACAACGAAAAACCCCGGACCATCGGCCCGGGGTTTTTCATCCGTGTGGCTTTGAGCCTACATCGCCCAGTACGGCGGCACGCCGTAGTAGTCGTAGACCTTGCGGCCTTGTTCATCGCCCCAGTCCCAGTCCTTATCGGTCTGGTAGCGCGGCGCGCCCTTCAGTTCGCTATCGGTGATGTTGACCTCGTAGCCGCCCAGCCGTTCGTTGTAGGTCAGGCGCTGCCAGGGGATCGGATAGTGGTCGTGTCCCAGGCCGAGGAATCCGCCGAAGCTCATCACGGCGTAGGCGACCCGGCCGCTGAACTTGTCGAGCATGACGCGTTCGATGCTGCCGATCTTGTCGCCGTTCGAGCGGTAGACGTTGGTTCCCTCGACCTTGTCGCTGCCGATCAGCTTGTGGGTCTCGGGGAATTTCGGGTTTACGCTGGGCGCCGTTGTTGTTGCCATGCTCATTGACGTCTCCTGTGGATGCAAGATGTCCGAAGTGGCAACGGCCGCAACCGCCCAAAGGTTCCAGTGCTTCGCCTTCATTCCTCCATGCGGGGATAGCGCCGATCCATCGTGCGCCGCAGTTCGGCCGCCTCATCGATGGCGGCGTTCAGATTGTGGAAGAACTTCTTCAGCAGTGCGATGATTTGTGTCAGGGCCATGGTGATCTACTCCAAGTGAGTGGTGATCCCAGGCGTTTCCGAATCGTTTTTTGTTGTTGCGCACTTCTAGCTCGCAATGGTGTCGGTGATGTGACGCCGCGAAAAATTAACGACGATATCAACCGCCGTTAGTCGCCGACGACCGTCTTCAACGGACGGATGAACGCCAGCACCGCGAATCCCGCGAGCGCGGCGATCACCGCGAGCATCAGGAAAAAATCGCTCTTCGCCATGCTCGACCAGAAGCTGCCGAGGTAGCCGGCGAGAAAGCTGCCGTAGAAGCTGGTGGCGAGCCACACGCCCATCATCATCGACAGGCAATGCGCGGGCGCGACCTTCGACACCAGCGACAGCGCGGTCGGCGAGAGATAAAGCTCGCCGATGGTGAGGACGACGAAATACGCCGTGAGCCAGAGCCAGCTCGCCTTGTCCGGGCCGGCGTAGAGCGCCGCGGCGAACAGGATGAGATGCGCCGCGGCGTTGTAGAAGCAGCCGTAGGCCATCTTGGCGACGGTCGACGGTTCGCGGCCGCGCCGCGCCTGCCACGCCCACAGCGCGATGATGAACGGCGTGAAGGCGAAGATCATGAATGGATTGAACGCCTGGAACCAGGTGGTGGGAATGTCCACCGTCTTGAACAGCAGATTGACCGAGCGGTCGGTGTGGCCGTCGGCCCAGAGCGCGATGGTGTTGCCCTGCTGCTCGTAGGTCGCCCAGAAGAATGTCACCGGCAGCGACAGGATCAGCAGCGCCCCGATCGCGCGCCATTCTTCGCGGCCGAAGCGCGGCTTTTCGCCGGAGGCTGCGCGCTTGGTCAGTTCGTCGGGCGGCAGCGTCCGCGATGCGTAGAGATAGACCGCAAGGCCGATGGTCATGCCGACGCCGGCGGCGGTGAAGCCGTAATGCCAGCCGTATTCCTCGCCCAAGGTGCCGCATACCAGCGGCGCCAGGAACGCGCCGAGGTTGATGCCGACGTAGAAGATCGAGAACGCACGGTCGCGGCGCGGATCGCCCGGCGCGTAGAGCGAGCCGACCTGGGTCGAGATGTTCGGCTTGAACGCGCCGTTGCCGAGGATCAGCACGGTCAGCGCCAACAAAAACAGCGGCTCGAACGCCATCAGGAAATGGCCGACCGCCATCAGTCCGGCGCCGATGATGACGGTGCGGCGCTGGCCGAGCACGCGGTCGGCGATCAGTCCGCCGATGATCGGCGTGAAATAGACCAGCGCGGTGTAGAAGCCGTAGACCAGCGACGCCAGCGGCTGCACGTCGAGCGGCCCGAACATGAATTCCAGCACGCTTCGGAGCGTGGCGAAGCCGATGATGGTTTCCACCCGCCCGGGCTGGAACAGGTATTTCACCATGTACAGCACGAGCAGCGCACGCATTCCGTAATAGGAGAAGCGCTCCCACATCTCGGTGGTGAAGAGATAGGTGAGCCCGCGCGGATGGCCGAACAGGTCGCCGGAGGTGCGTTCGGCTGCGGCGCTCACCCGAACAGGCTTCCCTGATTGGAGCCGCTGCCCGGCTCGCCCTTCGGCTTGCGGGGCTTGGGAGCAGCAGGCGCGCGGCTCGGTTCGGGCGTCGTCAGATTGCGCACGCCCTCCGCGGTCGCACTCACGCATCCGTCGGCGAACTCGATGTCGAGTTTCATGCCGGCAGCAATCGAAGCAGCCGCACGCAGCGGATGACCGGCGTCATCGCGAACCAGCGCAAAGCCGCGCTGCAGCACGCTCTGGTACGAAAACGCCCGCAGCAACTGGTGGGAGCGCTCAAGCCGCGCGGCGCGGTTGGCGAGCAACGCCAGCGTGGCGCGCTTCGAGCGGTCCGAGAGCGCGGTCACCCGTTCACGCGCGCGGCCGACGCACGTGAGTTGGGTTTCGCGATAGGTCTTAAGTGCCGTCGAAAGCCGGTGAGTTGCGGTATCCAGTCTGAGCCGTCGGCGCTCCACCTGGTTGCGCAGCAGTTGCGGCGCGAGCCGTCCGGCGATGCGGGAGAATTGCGTGTGGTGGAGTTGCGCATTGGCGCGCAAGGCGCGCGGCAGCCGTTCGGTAGCGCTGTCGAGACGCTGGCGCGGAATTGCCAGCAATTCTTCGGCGGTGGGCAGCGCCCGCGCGGCGGCGCGGAATTCGGTGCGGCGATGGTCCTGCGCGCGCTGCCAGCAGGCGCGCGCGCGGCGCGCCTTGCTCATGATCTCGGCGATCAGCTCGGCCCGCACCGGCACCGCCATCTCGGCCGCGGCGGTCGGCGTCGGCGCGCGGCGGTCGGCGGCGTGATCGATCAGGGTGACGTCGGTCTCGTGGCCGACCGCGGCGATCAGCGGGATCATGCTGTCGGCCGCGGCGCGGACCACGATCTCTTCGTTGAACGACCAGAGGTCTTCGAGCGAGCCGCCGCCGCGCGCCACGATGATCAGGTCGGGCCGCGGAATTCGTCCCGCTTCCGGCAAGGCGTTGAAACCACGGATCGCGGCCGCGACCTGCTCGGCGGAGCCGTCGCCCTGCACCTTGACCGGCCACACGATCACCCGGCGCGGGAACCGGTCGGCGAGACGATGCAGGATGTCGCGGATCACCGCTCCGGTCGGCGAGGTGATGACGCCGATCACCTCGGGCAGGAACGGCAGGAGTTGCTTCCGCGCCTCGTCGAACAGGCCTTCAGCGGCGAGCTTTTTTCTGCGTTCGTCGAGCAGCGCCATCAGCGCGCCGACGCCGGCCGGTTCCAGCGTCTCGACCACGATCTGATAGCTCGAGCGGTTGGGATAGGTGGTGAGCTTGCCGGTGACGACGACCTCGAGGCCTTCCTCGGGCTTGATCCGCATCCGGCCGAACACGCCCTTCCAGATCACCCCGTCGATCTTGGCGCTCTGGTCCTTGAGCGCGAAATAGACGTGGCCGGAGGAATGCGGGCCCTTGTAGCCGGAAATCTCGCCGCGCACGCGAACGTAGCCATAGGTGTCCTCGACCGTGCGCTTGAGCTGCGACGACAGCTCGGAGACGGTGAGCTCGACGATGTTGAGGCGCGACTCGTTCATGGCCGGCACACTATCGGATCGGGGCGATCATGACGACGGCCGCTTCCAGTGCATCGCCGCGGCCGATGCCGCGACGGCGACGGCCGTCACCAGCAGCAGGGCGGAGAGCCCGGACGCGGCCGCGATCACGCCGGCGCCGAACGGCAGCACGAACTGGCCGAGCCGGTTGCCCATGATGCGCAGCGAATTGGCGGTGCCGCGCGCGCCGGCCGTGGTCATGTCGACGACGATGGTGATGCTCAGGGTGGTTGCGATGCCGAAGGTAAATCCCATGATCGCCATGATCGCGTACATCGGCAGCAACGACAGCGGAGCGGCGAGCGCCGCGAACGCCGCCGCGTAGATGACGGTGGTGAAGACCATCAGCGGCCAGCGGCCGGTATGGGCGACGATCCGCGCATAGAACAGCCGCCCCACCATCGAGGCCGCCGCCCGCATGGTCAGCAGCAGCCCGATGTCCGCGACGTCGATATGGCGCTCGGCGCCGAGCAGGGGGACGTAGATGATGATGATGTCGGAGGATGCCACCAGGATCACGCCCGCGATAACGACGGGGAGAAGGCCCGGCACCCGCAGCAGGGCTCCCACCGTGACGACTTCGCTCGCGGACTCGGCGCGCGACTTCGCGGGCGCCGGCCGCATGGCCAAGGCGACCGCCAGCGACATCACCGCGACGGCCAGCCCGACGAGGAACAGCGTCTGCGTTGGCGGCACGGTCGCGCCGCCGCCGGCCCAGCCGACGACATAGGGACCGATGCCCTGCCCAATGGCGCCGGCGACCATGTAGTGGCCGAACACCGACTCCATGTTGCGGGCGCCGCCGGCGGCGCGGACGCACAACATCTGCTGGGTGGCCA